>NZ_CM002692.1:1487214-1725206 GCF_000632515.1 Parageobacillus genomosp. 1 | reverse complement strand
AACAGGAATAGCCATAAATAAAATCAAATTCCAAGGTTGATTCACCGCTAACAGTTCCATGTAATGCGTCATGTTCATCCAATCACCCCTGCATTTTGTTTATACATCCACGTCTATTAACATTAATCACAATTTGTGCATTTTCTTTGGAAAATTTAAGAATATTTTGTGGCAAAATTCACTGAATCTATCCGTGTTTTCAGCAAAGAAAAAATGGTTCTTACATTCTTTTGGTGAATGAAAGGCTTTTTCTGTTTTTTGGAATTTGTTGAAGGTTTTTATAATGTAAATGCTGAATTTTGATTATTAAAGGAAATTGGAGTTACATTGTTTCAATTAACACGAAAGCAGCGCTAATAGGAGTTCCAAATATAAATGAACAGGAGATGATGGAATTTGTCTTTAAAAAATTATGGAGTTCTAAAGGGGAAACCAGTCGACTCTATGATGGGAAGAGGACAAAATCCTCATTATCAAGTTCTTGTCAAGGATGAGGAAGGTATTAAGTATCGAATCGCTATTAATATTAAATCACAATCTTATCCTTCAGAAGTATTATATTTTGTTGGTGAGGATTTTCATTCGGAAGATATTACAAAGTTACCTGACTTAGAGTTTGGTTTTACTCCTATAAAAAATAATAATCCAGACATTGGGCTTGATTATATAAGAGGAAGTTTATTCGATCCTAGAAAAATGATTCCCCTCCCAGCTGATGTAGAGGGTCCAGATAACGATTTGAACGAAAAGATTCAACATTATATTAAGCAAGCTATTGATAAGAAGGCAATCATATACGCTTTTGGAGAGAGATGGGGCCCAGAGCAAAATAAGCCTGATAAGTATTTTGGTTTTTCACCTGGTAATGGTATACATGATATTCATATGAACCAAGGAAATGTGGGGAGATGGAAAAAAGATAACGGGATATGGCAAGATGGGGGGATTCTCATACATTTTGAACAAGAGAAAAGGTGGGTAGCAATTTTTCTAGCTTTCCAATCTCAATCCTGGTGTACAGATGAAAAGGGGAATGCAATCAAACCGGTAGAAGAATGCAACCATAAAAATGTTAATAATCAGTAAACAATGTCTTAATAAAAAATGTTTTCGACTGGACAATACTATCTAAGTTGGCAACAAAAAGTGTTTACTTTTTTAGAGTAAACACTTTTTGTCATATATCCGACCCACGATTAAGTAGATCATCAATGATATGAACGACATCTCTTGCATTAGTAGTAATGACTTTTACGCAAAAGGTTGTTATAAGAAAATTAACATTACCTTAATATCGTTTTTCTTGAAAAACACCGCATAGACGTAATACAATGATATCGATTTTCGATATCGAAAATTGATAATGAAGGGGATCACGATGGAAAATAAAGTGTTACGTAAATTGTTTCTTGGTTTTATTCAAATACACATTTTACATCATGCGAAAAAAGAGCCCATATTTGGTTCATGGATGTTAGAAGAACTAAAGAAACATGGTTATCAGATGAGTGCTGGAACATTGTATCCTTTACTGCACGATATGGAGTTAAACGGTCTATTAGAAAAAGAAGAAAAAAATGTTGAAGGAAAGATTAGAAAATACTACAGAGCAACTGAAAAAGGAAATGAGGTACTTATGAAAGCGAGAGAAAAAGCTTATGAACTATTTAAAGAAATAAAGGATTAACGAGCTTAAATATTTTGGTGAAATAATCGTACACGCTTTGGGTTTGGCGATATTTGTAACATATATCGGAGTAAGAAGATATTATACTATTTATCATTAGGGGGGAATAAGAGATGGACCAAGAAAATGAGATGCAGCGGGAACAAAGAGGTTCTGTTTGGGAAGTATTGAAAACAGCTACTCGACTAGGATTGACGTCTTTTGGTGGGCCTATTGCTCATTTAGGATATTTTCGAGAGGAATATGTGAACCGGCGAAAATGGTTAGATGAAAAAACATATGCTGATTTGGTAGCGCTGTGTCAATTTTTGCCAGGTCCAGCGAGTAGTCAGGTTGGAATGGGGATTGGGTTTATACGAGCCGGTTTTTGGGGCGCTATTGCCGCTTGGATTGGATTTACTCTCCCTTCTGCCATTGCGCTTATTTTGTTTGCCTACTTTTTAAAAGGAACTTCCTTCCGCGAGACAGGCTGGCTCCATGGATTACTGGTTGTGGCAGTTGCTGTAGTCGCTCAAGCGGTGTGGGGCATGGCCAAAAACTTTGCGGCCGATCGGACGCGTGCCACCATTGCAATCGCAGCGGCTATGTTGACTTTAATGATTCCAAGTGTTTTTAGTCAAGTGGGAATCATCGTAAGTGCTGGTATCGTAGGATGGTTTTTGTTCCGAAACACGCCAGATTCAAAACCAGTTCCGATTTCTATCTCGTCTAATAAAAAGGTAGCCAGTACCTTACTCATTTTATTTTTTGCTTTGTTAGGGTTGCTTCCTGTAGTCCGACAGTTCACTGGCTCTAATCTGGTTGCACTCTTTGATAGCTTCTATCGATCTGGCGCTTTGGTATTCGGCGGAGGACATGTTGTGCTTCCCTTGCTACAAGCAGAAGTGGTTCCTACAGGATGGTTAACAGCCAATCAATTTTTAGCTGGGTACGGAGCAGCACAAGCAGTACCCGGGCCATTGTTTACCTTCGCATCGTACTTAGGAATGGCTAGTTTTGGATGGAAAGGAGCTGTAGTGGCAACTCTTGCTATTTTTCTTCCTTCTTTTCTGTTAATCATCGGAGCCCTTCCTTTTTGGAATTGGCTTCGTCATCATCCCCATTTTCAAGCAGCACTGTACGGCATCAATGCAGCGGTTGTGGGCATCTTACTTGCAGCACTATACCATCCTGTATGGACGAAGGCGATTAAAAGCCCGTTAGATTTTTGCCTTGCTTTAGCTGCCTTTGGATTATTAACGGTCTGGAAGTGTCCGCCTTGGATTGTCGTTGTATTTTCCGCCGCCACAGGGGCTCTTCTTTCCTTTGTTTCGTAAAATATCCACCAGCAAAGCCGGATTCGCTTTTAAGGGAACCCGGCTTTTTTCTAAATTTATTCGATCAATTCAATTATATTCTGGGAACAACCTATTGAACGGCTAAAAGAGTTACGGAATTGGTTGAAGCCAAACGGGCTGATTGCCATTACACTCCAGCCTCGCTCCAAGGGGCAACTAATAAAATGGCGCGCCAAGAAGGGGAAAAATTAGTACAGTATCTCAAAGAGGCAGGGTTCTCACCAATTCGACTGGAAGTGAAAAAATGAAGCCGGTTTCATCTGTATGCGCTATCGGTGTTAATCCATCGAGTAAAAGATCCAATGGCAAATAGTTTTTTGGTGCTTACGCAATTTCGGTGATAGGGAGCGGCTCATGGAGAAAATTATTTTTTGGTTCTCTTCATTATTTCAAACGAACGACTATCCGTTTCAGCTCTTCGGAATAAGTGTTAAAGTTTGTCCTTTCTTCGCCATAAAAAGTCTCCTCCCAAGTAGACTCTTAGGAACATCAAATCAGATGTCCTTTTTTTGTTGTCTACTTGTAGGGGAGAATACCACTTCTCGTTAAAGAATGACTTTGAATGAGTACAATTATTACATGTTACACGTCCTGGTATGTAAGTGAATGAATTCTTCATGCATATGCTTTATCTAAGAAGAACCGTGTTTTATTTTATAATTCACTCATCAGTATCGTTAAAGCCATCCCAAAAAATCCAAAAACCATTCCTATGAGCCATCCGATTCCGGGACTTCCTAACCAAGCTCCCAATCCTCCGCCGAGAAACATGCAGCCAACAAACACTAAACCTCCAACGGTCCATTTTCGCTGCTTCATAATTCCCCCCCTTTTTTAATTAAAATATGTAGCTAAATAACCTTTCTTGCACATAATACGTTATAGATATTAGAGTCTCTTAAGGTTATATGAACAAAATATCTCTTCAGCAACCATTTAATTGGGGACGCTTACAAGAGGTATGTAATGAGTATTTCCGTTCGCAGCCAAGTGAAGTGGGAGAAGGAGGGGAGTTGCTTCTTTATACATAAGCGGCAAGGCACTGTTATGGGAGAAGTTATAGTAAAAGAGAGGGAAAATTCCCTCTCTCTACGAACAGCATGAAAAAGAAAGCATGTTTAGTGCGTATTCCTTAATACTGTAATAAACCCATCCAGTATTTGATGACTGATGTTAAACCCTTTTCGGAGATAAAATTTTAGCGCATCGTCATTTCCGTTTGATACAAAAATAAATATGTCCTTGATGGATTCAAATGAACTTAGCCACTCCATCGATTTTTCGAATAAAACGCTGCCAATTCCTTGATTGCGATATCCTTCTTTTATATAAAACTGCGAAAGACAGCCAACATTATCGGTTGGGACAGAATCAAAATCAAAAAATGCTTCACACGGCAAAGTTGCAAAATTATTGGAATAGATTGTTTTTGGAGAAATATTGCTATATGCATATCCAATAATTTCATTGCCATCTTTCGCTACAATGATGTAGTTCGCTTTAGCTTTTTCGATCGATGGAATCATTCTCGTTTCAAAACACATACCGTCAAACCACTCTGGATGGATCGATGCTTTAGATTTTTGATAGGCCATTAATTCATTGCATAAATCTTTAATACAAGTAATCTCGTCTTCGGAAATCGTTTCATAACGAATACTCATGTTCCAACTTCCTTTCGAAGAGATTAAGTAAAAAATAAGGAGAAAGGTATGCCTCTCCTAGAAAAAAATTTGTGAGCAGTTCAGAAACAGACGTCGTTGAGGCTCAGTAACTACCCGTCACCTGCGCTTCGCCTAGAGGTGGGGGCTTTAAGCGACTTGTATGTTTTCGCCGAACGATAAGCAACATACAAGAACTCTTTACGCTTCCCTTCGTTCCGAAGGAGTTCGTTCTACCATAATGATAGCACATATATTCGCTATCACCAACCGAAGTTCATCTTGATGAGCTAACAGTAAATGTCTTTTTTCAAGTCGTATCAAAACGATATGAACAGGGCTCAATGATTCTCACATCGAATAAATTCTATATCGCTCGAATAGGGGAAAGTATTCGGTAACGATTTATCAACGACTACGATTTTAGATCACGCCATTACTTCTAAAAACATTAAAAACAAGATTATGAAGGAATCCCAAGCGTATTTGAATTTCATCAGCCCCGTAGTGGTCCAAGGTATTGGGAGGTTGTGGTGGATGACGTTGAATTCTCTATGCCAGAGAATATTATTAATGAGAGATTTTCTAATAGGTGGTTTGTAATTTATTATCTTCCTCACTATAAGTTTATTCTTGATTATAAAATCTTGACAGAAGAAGAAACACGAAAAAAGCTACAAATGCTTAAATATGACTTATGTTATTGCACTGACGAGGGCAGATTAGTTAATAAGAAAGTGGGGTTGACTATGGATAAATCTAAGTGGAAATATCCAGCTTTAATACGTCAAGAAAAGGACGGGGACTTCGGTGTATATTTTCCAACATTATTTAGTGGTGTTGGGTGGGATTATCCACTAAGTAGAGGGAATACAAAAGAAAAAGCAATTGAGAAGGCAAAAAAAGATTTAGCTTATACAATTGCAGGTATTATTTACGATAATGATGTTGTACCCGAACCCGTTATGATTCCTACCGAGCAACTTAGTGAAGACATGGAAATTATTGAAATTGAAACTTGTTACGAAGATTATAAGAAAGAAATTGAGGAACATTTACTCGGAAGACACTGGCACATTGATTATTGGGACGAAGAATTTGGTGTCATCAGTACATTTGGATTCAGAAATGAACAAGGTACATGGAATATCTATTTTTCCGAACATACAAGTGATGATGAAGCAAAGTTCCTGGATAAGCATTACAAGAGAACTTCAAATTCATCCAATGAGTGGCTTCTCTTCACAGTCAAATCAAGAAGCGAAGCTGAAGAAAAGGTATATAATTTCATAGAAAATGTACTACTTCCTATTCGTCGTGTTAATAAATAATTTTTCTTCTTGTTAAACTAACAGGGGCTTGAGATTAAGAAAAGAGGTTGTTGTAACTAAGGGGTTCACTTGCGGGAGAGAAAATCCTAAATAACACATCAAGCAACATATGAATTAGCATAGGTTTTAACAATAAATTAGCAGTACAAATAGCACGTAAAAAGGCTCGGTTTATAATCCGAGCCTTTTTTGGTCATACTTTCATTGTCTTCTTCAACGCACCCGTTAGTTGAAGTACAATCCTTCACAACCTGCATTTTAATTGAATAGTAAAAGACAATATTCCTAAGTTAAAGCATCTTCCTAAAGGAATTATCCTCTTTCTTCCTCACTAAAATGAGGTAGGTTTTTCATAGGAGATCACTATAGATTCCTCTCTAACAAAATCCCTACTTGTTCTGCCATGACATGAGGAGGATAAGGCATTCCATTCGTGATCCACCATTCCACGATTCCTACATAAGAATTCACAATAAATTGAAGAATAACGTCTTCATTTAATCCTTGATTTTTTTCTTTTGTTATATCCACTTCATCCTTGAACTCTTCGATGAGAAACTCAATGAACTTACTACGAAATTGAGGGGCGCCTTTGCTCGTTAACATCGTTGAAAAAAACAAATAATGATGCTCAAGATATTCGAACCAAGGAAGATTCGCCTCTTTATATTCCGCTTCAGCCGTCGATTCACAAATTTCTCTCATATTGTTAATATGTTCTTCAATGAGCTTATCCAGTAGATCAAATTTGTCCAAGTAATGAAGATAGATGGTTCCTCGGCTAACATTTGCCCTGTCGGCAATATCCTGTACCGTAATGTCATCAAAATTTTTTTCAGACATCAATTCAATAAAAGCTTTTTTTATCGCTTCTTGAGATTTGAGTATTCTTCTATCCACTTTAGACATTGTGAGGATCACCCAACTTTCTTAAAGATAATTAACAATTTTAATTGATTTGTTCACTAATGAACAAATCGTGTTCATTTAACCATTGTAAGCATCCTGTACACGTTTATAATTATAGACAGATGTTAATTAATATATCAATGTTTATTATTTATTAATTCAATGTTTAATGAAGAAAGGGGAAAAGAATACGAATACAGCTCAACAAAAACTGAAAGCATTCAGAAAAGTGTGGTTCATCGAATGTCTGTCTTTACGGTTGCAAAAGAATTGTTTTCGAAAAAAAGTAAAAATATAAGTAGCCCAAAAGGTATGCATTTTTTCAATGTTTAAGGCTTTTTGTTACTTGATTATTAAATTATTAAGAAAGGATGTTATGTAGTATGTCTAATATTCAAGATAAAGTTGTCATTATTACAGGTGCTTCTAGTGGGATTGGCGAAGCTACAGCAAAAGAACTTGCATCTAAAGGTGCGAAAGTGGTTTTAGCAGCTCGTCGTGAAGATCGTTTAAAGAAAGTACAAGAAGAGATTCAAAAGAATGGCGGGCAAGCTATTTATAAAGTAACAGATGTGACTTCATATGAACAAATGGAAGAGCTAGCTGAGTATGCTCTTAAAGAATTTGGAAAAATCGATGTAATGATCAATAATGCAGGATTAATGCCACTATCACCTCTTTATCAGAAAAAAATCAATGAATGGGATACGATGATCGATGTTAACATCAAAGGTGTGCTTTATGGTATTGCTGCTGTTCTTCCATCCATGAGAGAACGCAAATCAGGTCATATTATTAATGTTTCTTCCGTAGCAGGACACTTAATAGGACCCGCGGGTTCAGTTTATAGTGCTACAAAATTTGCTGTACGTGCTATTACGGAAGGTCTTCGTAAAGAAGAGTGCGTCAACAATATTCGTACAACCATCATCTCGCCAGGAGCCGTTACTAGTGAATTGCCAGAAACGATTTCAGATCCAGAACTAAAATCTGCAATTGATGAATTCTACAAAGTTGCGATTGATGCTAAGAGCATCGCTCGTGCCATTGCTTTTGCCATTGAACAACCATCTGATGTAGCCATTAACGAGATGATTATTCGTCCAACAGTTCAAGAACTCTAAAAAGAAAACTTACGTTATTTAGATTGCCCCATATTATTGTTTTCGGAGTAATCTATTTACATTTAATGATTAGAATGAATGAAAGGGAGTTTTGAATTTGAAAAATGTTTTAATTCTTGGAGCAAATGGTTCAATTGCTCGCATTGCTATTGATTTATTCCTAAACGAAACCGATGCTCAGTTGACACTTTATCTCCGTAACTCACACAGACTAAAAAACATCAATTCAAATCGAGTACGAATAATCGAAGGCGATGTTTTGGATATTGAAAAATTAAAAGAAGCAATGATTGGGCAGGATGTCGTCTATGCCAATCTGGCTGGCAATCTCGAACCAATGGCAAAAAACATCGTGGAGGCAATGAACGCGACGGGTGTGAAACGTTTAATTTGGATTAGTTCAATGGGAATTTATGATGAGGTTCCGGGAGAAAAATATGGTAGTATCTTAGATCCATATCGAAAGTCAGCTGCTATTATTGAAGCATCAGACCTTGACTATACAATCCTGAGACCTGCATGGTTTACCAATCAAGATGAAATTGACTATGAGACAACTCAGAAAGGCGAACCATTTAAAGGGTCGGTTGTATCACGTAAGAGTGTTGCGGACTTAGTTGTTAAATTAGCTGTAACGCCAGGAATGGAAGTTCGTCGTAGTTTGGGAGTGAATAAACCTGAATAAGAATTGTATTTTTTATTAACAAATTTACAAGGATTTCGTTCCTATTTTAATAGATGTACATTGAAGGGACAATACCCATTATGTATAATCAACCGGATATGGGAGAAATCACTCAATGTGCATCCAAATCATTTAGTGTAAAAAAGAAGGATTGTGACTTGACACTTAATATTTAAAACACGGGAGGATTTCATATGCAAAAAGTAATTTTGAACAATGGTGTTGAGATGCCTATATTGGGCTTTGGAGTTTATCAGATTACAGATGCGGACGTATGTGAACAATGTGTTTATGACGCCCTTATGACAGGCTATCGTCTGATCGATACCGCTGCCGCTTATCAAAATGAAGAAGCGGTTGGCAGAGCAATCAAACGGAGTGGCGTGCCAAGAGAGGAAATATTTGTTACCACAAAACTTTGGATTCAGGATGCCGGTTATGAGAGCACAAAGAAAGCATTCGCAAAATCACTGGAAAGATTGCAATTAGATTATTTGGATTTGTATTTAATTCATCAGCCATTTGGTGATGTATATGGCTCTTGGCGTGCTATGGAGGAATTGTATCGTGAGGGAAAGATTAGGGCAATTGGAGTTAGTAACTTCCAGATGGATCGTCTGGTAGATTTGATTATTCATAATGAAGTAGTTCCTGCTGTAAACCAGATTGAAACGCATCCTTTCTGCCAGCAAATAGAATGTGCAAAACTTATGAAAGAGTACAATGTTCAGATAGAATCCTGGGCGCCTTTTGCTGAAGGAAGAAATAACATCTTCCAGAATGAAGTTTTAGTATCAATAGCCCAAAAGTATAATAAATCCGTTGCTCAGGTGATTTTACGTTGGTTGACACAAAGAGGAATCGTTGCGATTCCAAAGTCTGTTCATAAAGAAAGAATCATCGAAAACTTCAATATCTTTGACTTTGAATTAAGCCAAGAGGATATGGAGATGATTGCTACGTTAGATACGAAAAAGAGCTTGTTCTTTTCACATAACGATCCTGAAATCGTGAAATGGCTATGTAACCGTAAATTTGATATTTAATGCTCTTTTTAGGACAAAAGGGATTAAATTATAGATTGAGGAGTAGATAGAACAACGTGAATAAAACCTGGAAAATTTACATGCTAACTCTTATCAGCTTTTTAGTGGGCACGTCACAATTTGTCATCTCGGGCATTCTGGATCAAGTCGCTTCTTCTGTCGGCGTATCGGTATCGGCAGCAGGACAGCTTATTACCGTATTCGCGCTTGCCAACGCAATCGGCACGCCAGCCGTCATGGTGGCGACTGCGAAGATGGATCGGCGCAAGCAACTGCTACTAGCTCTTGCCATTATTTTACTCGGCATCGTTTCGACGCTCGCCCTTCCGGGTTTCGGCTTCCTGATGGTCTCTCGCGTTATACTCGGGGTCGGAACGGGTGTTTTCGTAGTCACCGCCTATTCCACCGCTGCAAATCTGGCGCCTTCCGGGCGACAGGCTGGAGCGATGTCTAACATTGCATTGGGCTTCAGTGCCTCTCTCGTCCTCGGCATTCCCATTGGGCGCGTGGTCGCTGCGGCATATGATTGGAAGGTGATCTTCTGGGGTATTGGAATCTTCACCCTGCTGGGAATTTTCGCTGTCGCAAAGACGATTCCATCCACGGAAGGCGAAGCATCCGTCCCTCTTGGCAAGCAACTCGCCCTGTTAAAGAAGCCGAAGATAGCCTTCGCCCTCGGCGTGACGTTCTTCGTGTTTATCAGCTATTCGATGGTCAATACGTATATCACCCCATTCCTGATCTCTGTCATGTCGATGAGTGAACAGGAAGTGAGCGTCATCCTCTTCGCCTTGGGCATCGCGAGCTTGATCGGCTCCAAGCTTGGCGGCTTCTTGGCGGATCGGACCGGCACCGCTCGCACACTTGTCGGCAGCATGGTCGTACAAGCCCTCGCTCTCGCGTTGCTGTCCATCGTCGCCCGAACGACCATCGTCGCCATCCTGTTACTCATGCTTTGGACGATTGCTGCTTGGACGTTCGGACCGACCCAGAACTACAACCTACTCTCAATCGCTCCGGAAGCCTCCGGTATCTTGCTTAGTCTGAACAGTACCTTCGTACAGCTCGGCTTTGCAGCAGGCGCTGGTATTGGAGGAATCGCCGTGGGCGAATCGTCGATACTGGCGATCTGTTGGATCGGCGCCGCTACAGTCTTCGTCGCAGTCTCCGTTGCATCCGTTTCCTTCGGGCTTACACGAACTTTCTCAAAGTGCGCCAATGGTTGAGCTTTTCTGGTATTAAAATTAGGAGGATTTATTATGAAATATCGCACAGTAGGGAAAACAGGCATTAAAGTCTCAAGTTTATGTTTTGGTACGATGTCTTTTGGTGGAAACGCTGATGAAGAAACATCTAAAGCAATGTTTAAACGTTGTCGTGAAGCCGGTATTAACTTTTTTGATACGGCAAACGATAAAAAAGAAAGGAAGATAAATTATGCAAAAGCGTAAATTAGGAAAAAGCGGACTAGAAGTTTCTGCTATCGGGCTTGGTTGCATGGGAATGAGTTATGGTTATGGTCCGGCAGCAGACAAGAGGGAGATGATTTCGCTGATCCATGCGGCGATTGATCGGGGTGTTACTTTTTTCGATACCGCCGAAGTTTATGGTCCATATGTGAATGAGGAGTTGGTAGGTGAAGCGCTTGCCCCATTCAAGGGAAAGGTGGTCATCGCCACAAAATTTGGTATTAAAATGGTAGATGGCAAGCAGGTGCTTGACAGCAAGCCGGAGACCATTAGGCAATCCGTCGAAGGCTCGCTCAAACGCCTAAAAGTTGAAGCCATTGATCTGTACTATCAGCATCGTGTTGACCCAAATGTACCGATTGAGGAAGTAGCCGGAGTAGTACAAGACCTAATCAAAGAAGGTAAGGTTAAGCATTGGGGACTTTCTGAAGCAGGGGTGCACACGATTCGTCGCGCACACGCGGTTCAGCCGCTCACTGCAGTTCAAAGTGAATACTCAATGATGTGGCGAAGTCCTGAAGAAGAACTGCTCCCTACGCTCGAGGAACTCGGAATCGGCTTCGTTCCGTTCAGCCCGCTAGGCAAGGGTTTCCTTACCGGAAAAATTGATAAGAATACAACATTCGTTAGCTCCGACTTCCGCAGTATTGTTCCTCGCTTCAAACCGGAGAATCTCGAAGCAAATCAGGTTTTGGTCGAACTGATAAAGAAGGTTGCTGCAGAGAAAAACGCAACACCGGCTCAAATCGCACTCGCATGGGTGCTTGCCCAGAAGCCATGGATTGTTCCGATTCCCGGCACGCGTAAATTGGAGCGCTTGGAAGAAAATCTTGGCGCAGCGGACATTGAGCTGACTCCCGACGAACTAAAGGATTTGAACGACGCGCTCTCGAAGATCGAGATTTCGGGGGATCGCTATCCGGCAGGTTCAGAATACGCAAATAGAACGGGCAAATAACTGATCGTTCTCCGTGTGGGATAGAATAAGGTATGAAAAGTGCAAGGTAAATCACGAAAATCGTGAAAAAACTTGCACTTTTCATTTAAAGTGAGGCGAGCATCATTGCATCAAAAAACCAAAGCTGACTTATTTAGACAAGCCTGATTGGCTTGACTATCAGGAAATCTTTACCATTAATTGTGATACGGTTCACCTTAATTAATCTTAAACTGTTCAACAAATTCAATCCCTTCCCATTAGTGAAGTAACAAAAAATATCGTCGAACTGTAATTTTACTGAACCGTAAACGCCGACTCTCGTCTCCATATTTTTGAACTAAAGTCCCACCATCACTATCTCTTCCACAACCGTTTTGTTATCATCCGCTCCCACCACTTCCACGGCAGCACATGTTTCAAGACAATTCCTAATTTCACACCTTTGCCAACCGGATACCGCAATTTCGGAGAGGGAGACTTTGCCACTTGCACAATCTGTTGGATCACTTCATCCGGAGCAGGTGCCGTGTCGGCAACCTGGTTGACATATTTCAACATTGCCTTCATCTCTTTCACATAAGGAGAATTCGGATGGATCGTTACCGCTCCCAACCCTTTTGACCAAATATCCGTTTTATAGGATCCCGGTTCAATCAAAACTACATGAACGCCATACGGCAGCATCTCTAAACGCAAAGACTCACTGAATCCTTCCACCGCAAACTTAGATGCCACATAAGGCCCCATAGAAGGGAATCCGATCCGTCCGCTGATACTGCTTATATTCACAATCTTGCCGCTTCTGTGTTCCCTCATCGACGGCAAAACCGCTTTCGTTACTGCCACCAAACCGAAAAAATTGGTTTCAAATTGCCGCCGCCAATCTTCAACAGAAAGTTCCTCCGTGAAGCCGCCCGCTGCATAACCCGCATTGTTCACCAATAAATCAATTCGCCCGTAACGGTGAATCACATCCTGAATCACCGTTTCCACGGCAGAAAAATCGGTCACATCCAATTGGACAATCTCAATCCGATCTGATACACCCGCTTCTTTAGCCGCTGCTTCCAGCCGTCCTTTGTTATTCAAGTTTCTCATTGAAGCCAGCACGCGGTAGCCTTCGCCGGCAAGTGCCACACTTGTCAGCAAACCAAAGCCGCTTGAAGCTCCTGTAACCAACGCAACAGGTTGTTTATCAAAAGTCTGATTCACAAGATTCCCTCCAGCTATTCATTATTTCTCACTATTGGAATGGTATCATAAAAATAATGGAATAAATTTCGCGAAATTTATTTTTGGAAGGATAATTGTATGCGAATGGTCGAATTGTATCTTCAGTAAGAGAAGCGATGAAAATAGATAGGTGGTTTGGATGAACAGATCTTGGATTATATTGGTAGTCGTTTATATCCTTAGCTTTTCTTTTTCGGTACACCGCTACACACAACTTCCGCTGATAGTCGAGGATTCGGGAAAACTGCTGCCAACTTCGATTAAACAAATTCGCTCAGCTACGGATGAACGGTCTCTTCAAGAATGGATTCAAGCGGCTGCCAAACAAGGAGAAAAAATTTCTGTGGCTGGCATGCAGCACAGCCAGGGCGGACATACATATTACCCCGGTGGGATCATGATTGACATGAAATCGTACGATAAAATCTTAGCATATCACCCAGAAGAAAAAATGATACGCGTTCAAAGCGGAATCACTTGGGAAAAAATCCAACAACACATAAATCCTGATGGTTTGGCGATACGCGTCATGCAATCGCAAAATATTTTCACTGTTGGCGGTTCATTGAGTGTGAATGTCCACGGTCGAGATATTCGCTATGGCTCTTTGTTGGATTCTGTGGAATCATTCCGTTTGTTGCAGGCCGATGGTTCTATTATTGAAGTAAGCCGAACGCAACATCCGGAACTATTTAATCTTGTCATCGGCGGCTATGGGTTATTTGGGATTATTCTAGATGTGACACTGAAATTGACAGATGATGAGCTTTACCAAATGTATACCCATAAAATAGATTACAAAGATTATGCCTCTTATTTTAAAGAGAAAGTACGAGCCAATCCTGCCATTCGGATGCATATAGCTCGCATTTCCGTTGCTCCTGAATCTTTCTTAAAAGAAATGTATGTGACCAATTATTTATTGTATGAAGACCAATCCCTTCGTGAAAAATATCAGCCATTGAAAAAAGAAACGATCATTGCCTTGCCAAAATTTTTGTTAGGATTATCACGATACAGTGATTGGGGGAAGCAAATACTTTGGGATACACAGCTTGCTTATTTCCAAAGCAAAAATGGCGACCTCATTACTAGAAATAACGTGATGCGCTCCGAAAGCCAATTCATGGAGTATGAAAACACGAACAGAACAGAAGTCCTTCAAGAATATTTTGTTCCTGTTGATGAATTCGCTTCTTATATCGATGATTTACGGAAACTTCTGAAAAGAGAGGACTTGAATTTATTGAACATCACTATACGGTATGTGGAAGAGGACGAGCAAGCGGTTCTTTCGTATGCGAAAGAAGACATGTTTGCCTTAGTGCTCTTAATCAATCAGGGGCGAAGCGCAAAAGAAGTAGAAAAGACACAAAAGGTCTTGAGGCAGATGATTGATGTTACTTTAGATCACCGAGGTTCTTATTATCTCCCTTATTATCCGTATCCAACGAAAGAACAACTGCATAGAGCCTATCCAAGAGCCAAAGAGTTTTTTGAAAAAAAACGCCACTATGATCCCGACGAGGTTTTCGTCAATCTCTTCTACAAGGAGTATGGAAAATGAATTATCAACGATTTGTAGCGTCGCAAAGTTTCGTTATGACAGCAGGCAGCATTGTGTTTCCATTTTACTTATTATTTATTCGAAATATCGGTGATAGCTATTCGCAATTCGGCTTGGCTTATGGTTTATTTGCTTTGACAGCGGCTTTATCCCATGTATGGATTGGGAAACTCACGGACCGTTATGGCGATCGCATGATGTTGTTAGTGCATGCATGGGGGATGGCTGGGTTGATGTTATTGATTCCTATTTCAACAGAAATATGGCAAATATACTTTATCCAGATTGTGATGGGATTGCTCGGTGCCGTTCAAAAAACGACAGAAAAGACCACCATTTCCAGATTCACTGAACCCGCTACCGCTGGAAAAACAATTGGTTACTATCATTTTTGGACATCGATTTGGCCAGCAATCGCCATCATTGCCACCGGCTATCTTATCGATTTCTTAACGATTGGGAGTTTATTTTATCTCGCGTCTTTGCTATATATGGTAGCCGCACTTAAATTAACATCCACTCTTAATAGAAATTAGTGATGGATGGTCAGGATTTTTGGAAATAGAAATAAATGTATTCCTCAAACAGAAGTTAAAAATTTAAGTGGTGATGAACAAACACGTTTGAAGTTAGCGGGAATTTAAAGAAATCTGCTCCATTAATAAGTTTTGACAATTCCTGTCCCTCCTTAATGAATACTCTTTATTGGAATTGTATCATGAAAATGCATGGACTCGATAAATGAAAAGACGATATTGAACGTTCTTGACCACCCCCTTCTTGCTGCATGTGTTATATTGCATCCTTATGCATCAATTAGAATTTTTCCTTTAGTTTTGCAACACCATTTTATACTTAATGTAAGACGATCATTTAGAAATATTTTACTTTTTGTTAAATGAAAGCGATTTACATCATTGATACAATGTAGTAATAGAATAATCCACAGAATTAGCGATACTAAAGGCGAGTGCATTGTGGTAACAGTACTTTCTTCCATGTTTTAAACGTTTCTTTAGCAGAAGCTGCTTTATTGACATCTTTTTGGTAGAGATCATCAGCTAACACATGTTGCATAAAATATCAACTCGTTCTCCACGGTAAATCTTCCAACAGACTTCTTCTAAAAACTATTGGGAAACTAGATTGCCTAGTTAGTAATTGTACAAAAGCCACGAATATATTGTGGGATTACTAAATTATTTGAAAGGGGAGTACACATTATGGAACGACAAAAATTGTTAATTAATGGTGAGAGGCTAAAAAATACGCTTGAACAATTTGCAAATTTCGGACGTACAGAAAACAATGGAGTAACTCGTTTATCATTGTCTGAAGAGGATAAATTAGCTCGAGATTATTTTTGTTCTTGTTGCGAAGAATTAGGTATGTCCATAAAGATCGATGATATGGGGAATATTTATGCTACTTTAGAAGGACTTGAAAACAGGCCGCCAATAGTGATAGGTTCACATTTAGATACTGTAAAAAATGGCGGACGGTTTGATGGAGTCTTAGGAGTGGTTGCTGGTTTAGAGGTGGTACGAACTTTATTAGAAAATAATATTAAACCACAAATCCCACTCATGATTGTTAATTTTACCAATGAAGAAGGTGCTAGATTCGAACCTTCATTGATGGCATCTGGAGTTCTTTCAGGTAAATTCGAAAAATCTATCATGCTACAAAAAACAGATGCTGATGGCATCACTTTTGAAGAAGCATTAAATTCCATTGGTTATGCAGGTAAAGAAGAGGCACGTTTGAAAGAAGCTACTGCTTTTTTAGAATTGCACATTGAACAAGGTCCAATTCTTGAACGAGAATCACGCTCTATTGGTATCGTTGAATGTGTAGTTGGAATGGTGTGTTATGAGATTGAAGTAACTGGGGAATCTGACCATGCAGGAACTACTCCTATGGACATGAGAAAAGATGCTCTCTTTGCAGCAAACAGCTTAATAACTGAAGTAAGACAAAAAATGAGTGCTCTTGATAATGAATTGGTATACACCATTGGAAGAATGAACGTATTCCCTAATATACACACGGTGATTCCAAATAAAGTTGTCTTTTCACTGGAAGCTAGACATAAAAATCCAGCGATTATCAAGCAAGTAGAGGAAATTATCCAAGGACTTGCACAATCATCTTTCAAAGAAGGATGTGAAATCAAAACAAAAAAATTATGGGATCGAGATACGGTTTGGTTTAATAATCAAATCTGCGATCTGTTAGAACAATCTACAAAAAAATTAGGCTATTCATATAGAAGAATGGTTAGTGGTGCGGGTCATGACGCTCAATTCATAGCTAGCTATATACCAACTGCCATGGTTTTTGTTCCAAGCATCAATGGAAAGAGCCATAGTGAAGATGAACTTACCACTTGGGAAGATTGTGAAAAGGGAGTAAATGTAATATTAGAAACCGTTCTTGCAATGCAAGAAAATTTTAAATTATAAAAACATCTTTTGTACCACCATCTGGGAAATTAACGAAGGAAAGATCAAAGAGTACAAAGGCAACTACAGTGATTATGCAGAACAAAAGGAGCTGGAGCGTCGTCAACAGATACTGTCCTATGAACAATATGAGAGAAAGAAACAATCTCTGGAGAGGGCTTTGGAATTAAAAAAACAAAAAGCTGAAAAAGCAATAAAGGCGCCCAAAAAGACCAGCCCGTCAGAAGCAAAAATCACCGGTGTAAAACCATACTTTGCCAAAAAACGAAAGAAATTGCAAAAAGTCGCAAAAGCGATTGAGAAGCGGCTGGAACTAGAAAAAGTAGAGAAAATGAAAGAACTCCCTCCAATTAAAATGAACTTGCCTAATGAAGAGGCCTTTAAAGATCGGGTCAATTATCCGTGTGTAGGAAGTGGCAGGTGTCATTGACCAACGTGTTCTATGGAATAAAGCCAGTTTTCAGGTGAGTGGCGGCGATAAACTCGCCATTATCGGTCCGAATGGAAGCGGAAAAACCACTCTGGTAAATAAGATCCTGAATCAAGATAAGGGAATTACCATTTCCCCATCCGTGAAAATGGGGTATTTTAGTCAAAACTTAGATATTTTAGATGTCAACAAGACGATTTTAGAAAATGTACGCTCCACTTCCAAACAGGATGAAACACTCATTCGGACCATACTTGCACGCCTACATTTCTTTCGGGATGATGTTTATAAGTTAGTGGGGGTTTTGAGTGGCGACGAGCGAGTGAAAGTCGCCCTTGCCAAATTATTCATCAGCGATATCAATACATTGCTACGGAAATGATGAGCAGAGAGAGTAAGGCTTTCGTTGAACCAAGAAATGTGAAAAACTTCATTATTATGGTCAGTTTATGGACTTATCAAGGCTTGAATCCAATCTATTATGTTCTGGTCAAAATAGTTCAATTCCTTCTCGATCAATTCATCTGTATGTGGAATAAGTCTTCTTGTACTCATTGTTTAGCCACCTTGCATTATGCTGTTGATTTTGTTTCCTTGAATTTACGATATGCAATGATACCAAACACACCTAAAATAATGAGAACAAAGAGATATATTCCGTAACGATGTATATAGCTACTGACCTTGAACCATCTTTCCCCCAATTCGTGACCTAGACTAATAAAAGTAATACTCCAGATAAAAGCCCCTGAAAAAGCGAAAATCATAAATCTTTGCAATCCCATTTTTGATATTCCTGCAATGTAAGCTGTGACATGTCTTACCCCAGGAATGAAATACCCGATAATGAGCAAGTAACTCCCGTGCTTTTTGAACAGTTTTTGAGTTAGTTCAATTCGCTCTTCAGTAATGTGAAATTTGGGTCCAAATTTTTTTAAAAAGGGAAATCCTAATTTATACCCAAGAGCATAACTAATTGAGATACCTACAGAAGCACCTAAAAAGGCACTCAAAAAGGCGATAAAGAAAGACAATTTGCCCTGAAAAACGTTATACCCTACATATGTTAAAAGCACTTCATCGGGGATAGGTAAACCAATGACGCCTAATGCTAATGCTGAAAAGATACCTATGTATCCGTATTTTGCAATGATATAACCCAAATACTGCTTCACTAACTTCCCTCCTTTCACGATGATGTATAAAATTTTGTGTCAAGCATTTGGCTAGACCAAAAGAAAAAGGTAGGGTATTCTCTGATTTGGCCAAAAATCTTAGAGAAAGGAGAACCCTACCTATGTCTAAAAGTATACCGAATTTAGACTGGCTCAATCAACTGGAAAACGCCATTCGTCAGTTTGTAAAGGAAAAATTAGAGTTGATCATGAAGGAAGAAATTCAGAGTTTCCTCGAAATTGAACAGAAGGGAACGTCGAATAGAAGAAACGGCTATTACCATCGAAACCTAGATACGCAGTATGGTCGTATTGAAGGCCTTTCTGTCCCAAGAGACCGAAACGGGGAATTTCAAACGCAGTTGTTCACCCCTTACCAACGCCATACCGGCTGGCTCGAGGAAGCCGTCATCAAGATGTATCAAAGTGGGATGAGTACGCGTGAAATTGGCAAGTTTATCGAACGAATTTTAGGAAATGCCTACTCACCAACAACGATTAGTCATATCACGGATGTGGTAAAGGAAGACATTGCGAAATGGCACACACGTCCTCTACAAAAGCGATATTCGGTCTTATATTTGGATGGGTTGTACGTGAAACTTCGTCGAGATACGGTAGAAAAAGAGGTCATTTATGTCGTGTTAGGTGTAAACGAAGAAGGGTATCGTGAAATTCTCGACTTCTTCGTAGGAGGACAAGAAAGTGCCTATGGGTGGCAAGAGATTCTCCACAATCTCTACAAGAGAGGATTACAGGAAGTACTTCTTGGTGTATTCGATGGCCTTCCAGGACTGGAGGAAGCCTTTAAAGCCGTTTATCCGAAAGCCGATGTGCAGCGCTGTGTCGTTCACAAAGTACGTAATACCTTAAATCGTGTTCGGAAAAAAGATCAATTTGAAGTGGCAGAGGATCTCAAACTGATTTATCGCGCACCGAATAAGGAGATTGCGTTACAGATGTTTCAACAGTTTGAGTCGAAATGGTCCAGCAAGTATCCGAGAGAAGTTCAATCTTGGGCCAATGAGTTGGATGTCCTCCTTACATTTATGGATTATCCAAGCAGTATTCGAAGTGTGATTGACACGACCAATGCCATTGAACGAACGATCAAAGAGATTCGGAAACGTCTAAAGCCGATGAACAGTTTGAGTAGTTTAGAAGCCGCTGAAAAAGTCGTGTATTTGACCATCCAAGATTTTAATGAGAAATGGGCAGGGCGAAAGTTGCGAGGATTTGCCGAAGCACATGAAGCCCTTCAACGAATGTTTGAAGAACGTTATCATTAACCAAATACTGTAAATAAACAAAATAGGGGGATTCTCCCTTTCCAAACAGGAGACTGAATATTCAGTCTCCTGTTTGGAGGAAACTAGTTCCCTATTCATTCCAAATCCATTTCAGAGAAACCCTACCCCATTACATTACACAAAATTCTTGACGGTACCTAATTGTAGCCAAAAAATAAATTGAGTTAATTTATGTACATATTAGCACGTGTGTACTTATTTGTCTAGAAAAAGATAGGAAAATATGTAAAGAGAGAAGTAAAATAAAATGTTCTAACTATTCAATCTCTCGATGCTATTATTCACAATACATAAAACCTATTGCTTTCTTTGTTTGAATATCTACCAAAATGATAACATGACCTAAGATACCTTCATTTGTTTCTGATATCAAAAATTACGAAGAGGACAAATATATATAATAGCTCAGTTAGTGCCTATATAATTTTCCTAAAAGAGAGTTAAATGTAGAAGAAATAAGAAATTACCTTGAATCAAAGTTAACACACATTGCGAAAGAAACAGGAAAGAAAAAAAGAATTGATACTTCTGCTACTAAAGGAGTCAAAAAATAGGTATAATTTTTTTCTTACTCAATTCCCATGGAAGAATGAATTAACTTCCATCGTCTGTGGTGACGCGAAATGCGGCATGGGTGGCTAACGAGTGAGTCAGTTGAAGAAGATGTATAAAAGGACCAAAAAACGGGTCCGTTTTCTTTTGGTCAAATACTGTCTTCCGGTAATGTAAAGAGACATGAATACAGTATGTAGATAGGGAAGTTCTTCCTTGTCGAATTATGCGATTACGTTCCTGACTGTTACAATTTATTTAAATCCATAAATTCTGCAAATTTAGTTGATAAAATAAAAATTACTTCTCCTTTATAAATCGTCTAAAGGTATAAACAAGGAGAACATTCCAAAGTTTTAAGTCTCAACGATTTAGTTTTAAATACCAATATGTCAATTCAGAGAGATTTAATCGCTCCGAATAAACGAAAAAGAGATCAAGAAACAGCTTTTCTAAACTAGTTAATGAGCTGATAAGGAAGGGACAAAAGTGAGAAAAATTTCGTTTAAATTAGGACTATTATTTTTTGTATTCGTATTAGGAATAGAGACGATTTTATTTGCGTCATTATATGTTACTTTGGTTCATTCTCGAATTAATGAGGAATTTGAACAGCTGTTGGCAAGAGGGAACAGCCACCGTGATGTGTTAGAAAAAAGTTATAACCCTTCTACGTTAGAACATGTCACCATGATGGAGTCTGAAGCGGAGACGGACGTCGTTATTACCAATGACAAGGAGAAGATATTGTATTTTTCAGATCATATTTTACCATTTGCTAAAAGAATCATAAAAAAAGCAAATAAAAACATTCCCCATAGTGGAATGATTGTGCAAAAAAATTGGCAGAAAGAGTCGCATATTTCAACAGTAAGCCCGATTCGGATTGACGGCAAGATCAAAGGGTATGTCTATATGTTTCAAAATACGGATTCCATTCAAAACATGATTTATAAGTTAAAGCATCATTTCATTATGGTTGGAATTCTTTCTGTATTTTTAACCATTATTACGATTGCTTTCTTATCAAGAGTTATTACCATCCCTCTCATTCGTATGAAAGAGGCGACCGAAAAATTGAGTAAAGGGGATTTTTCTGTTCGTTTGCAAGTAAAAGGGGAGGACGAATTGGCGGAATTAGGGAAAGCCATTCAAACATTGGCGAGGGATTTAGAATACTTAAAAAAAGAAAGAAACGAATTTCTCGCCAGTATTTCTCATGAACTTCGTACCCCTCTCACTTATGTAAAAGGGTATGCGGATATAGCTAGGAGACCAAACATGGAGGAAGAGGAGAGAAATCGATATTTGTCCATTATCTACGAAGAAGCAGAGCATATGCAAAAGCTGGTGAAGGATCTTTTTGAATTAGCGAAGATGGATCAACATTCCTTTCAAATTCATAAGGAAGCTACAAACTTATGTTCTTTCTTAAAAAAATTGCATGACAAAATGCATCCTGCGTTTCAGGCTAAAAAAATGTCTCTTGTATATTACTGTGATGGAAACATTACCGTCCATATTGACCAAAAACGTTTTGAGCAAGTGATGATGAATTTGTTGGACAATGCTTTAAAATATTCCGATCAAGGTTCTACCGTGTCTATTGATGTAAGAACAGAGAAAAACAACATTGTGATTATTGTTTCAGACGAAGGCAGAGGGATCCCTGAAGAGGATTTGCCGCATATTTTTGAACGGTTTTACCGAGTGGATAAATCAAGATCAAGAACCAGCGGCGGAACAGGACTGGGGCTGGCCATCGCCAAGGAAATTGTGGAAGCGCACGGAGGCTCGATTTACGCCGCAAGTGAATATGGAAAAGGAACAAACATGATTATTACATTGCCGGAGGGATGAGCATAGCATGTACACGATTTTACTGGTTGACGATGAAAAACGAATGTTAGATTTACTTGATCTTTATCTGTCGCCTAAAGGATATCATTGTGTAAAATGTGAGTCCGGCTTATCAGCGATACAGTACTTAGAGAATAACAAAGTGGATTTAGTTTTGCTGGATATTATGATGCCAGAGATAGATGGTTGGGAAACGTGCAAGCGAATTCGGGAATTTTCTAACGTCCCGATCATCATGGTAACAGCACGTGATCAAACAACGGATATCGTCCAAGGACTGAAAATCGGAGCGGATGACTATATTACGAAGCCGTTTGACGAATCCGAACTGCTGGCGCGCATCGAGGCTGTACTACGCCGTTCAGTAGGAAAACATTCGAAAATTGAGTTTCAAGGTTTAGTGTGGGATGAAGACCAGCATAAAGTTCAATATAAAAACCACCCTATTTGTCTAACACCTAAAGAGTTTGCTGTATTAGGACTTTTTCTGAAAAATCCAAACAGAGTGCTTAGCAGAGAACAAATCATCGTGTCCTTATGGGGCTATAACGCAAATACAGAAGAGCGTACAATAGACTCTCATGTCAAAAATGTTAGAGAAAAGCTTAGACAAGCTGGTTTTCCGATCGATCAATTTCTGCAAACCGTTTGGGGCGTAGGATATAAATGGGAGGAATAAGGTAAGAAGAGGATGAAAGAGCAAATCATTACACTACTCAACACATATGAAAATGTTTCTTATCTCATTAGTATCGCTATAAATATTATAATCAGTATTTTAGGAATTGTACCAAGCGTTTTTCTAACGGCTGCCAATTTGGCCGTGTTCGGGTTTTGGAAAGGTACCTTTTTATCTTTTGCAGGGGAAGCAATCGGAGCAATTATCTCCTTTATTTTATATCGTAAAGGATTCAAGAAGTTTTCTGAATCCAAGTTATTTTCCCACCCAAAAGTCAGACGTTTGCTTGAAGCAAAAGGTTTAGAAATCTTTTTTCTTGTTCTATCTTTGCGGCTTCTTCCTTTTGTTCCGTCAGGAGTAGTGACTTTTGTTGCGGCGGTAGGAAAAACGTCCTTACTGGTCTTTATCATTGCCAGCTCGCTTGGCAAGATACCAGCATTATTATTAGAAGCTTATTCCGTTTACCAATTGATGAATTGGACATGGCAAGGGAAAGTAATATTAACATTTTTGTCTGTTTGTTTATTCCTTTTTACTTGGAAGAAAATCAATCGAAAAAAGGCTCAAACGAACAAAATTGAAAGGGATTTATAAAGAGCAATAAAATATCATATCCAAAGAAACAAACTTCATTAATTCTGCAAATTTTTCTGCTATAAAATATACTATGTTTACTCAATACACAAAAAGGAGTATCAGCAATGAAAAAAATGACGAAAGCCATTATGATTACATCGGCCATTTTTCTTCTAAGCGCTTGTTCATCATCCAATGAAAAAAAACAAGCCTTTATTACGAGCAAAGAACAAGCAAAATCCAACATATCTGTTACAAATAATCCTTTCTTTAAGGAAAAGAAAGAAGGAAAGTTCGAACATTTACATGGAATCGGTTATGCAGGCAACCAAAATGCGATTTACTTTGCTACACACGAAGGTTTACTTGTTTACCAAAATAATAAGTGGTATGAAACGATTTCCAATAAACATGATTATATGGGCTTTTCTGCCACAGATGATGGATTTTATTCATCGGGGCATCCAGAAGAAGGTTCATCTTTAGGAAATCCTCTTGGTCTTGTAAAAAGTTTTGATAATGGACAAACGTTGATGAATCTAGGATTTTATAAAGAATCTGATTTTCATTATATGACAGTTGGCTATAAAAGCCATACGATTTATGTCGTTAATCAAGAAGAAAACAAAAAGCTAGGACAAGGATTATTTTATAGTAAAGACGACGGCAAAACGTGGTCGCCAAGTCAATTAAACGGTCTACCACAAACTGCTGCAGGAACGATTGCTGCCCACCCAACGGACGAAAATATGGTCGGAATTAGTACGCCTGAAGGAATTTTTGTCTCCAAAGATAATGGGAATACGTTTGAACGGTTTACTCGAAAGATCGATACGACGACTTTTGTGTTCCAAGAAAAATCCATTTTATTTGCTGCTGTAGAGAACAATAAGCCTGTACTTATAAAACAATCATTAGATTCAAAACAGGAGGAAGTCCTTTCTGTTCCTAAACTCGATGAAAAAGACCATATCATGTATATGGCCTCTAATCCGACAGATGAGAAGGAAATTGTGATCGCCACCATGAACGGGGATATTTTCATCACAAAAAATAACGGTGAAAGCTGGACAAGACTAGCATCGAAAGGGAAAATTTTTTAATAAAAGACATGCGAGGGCATGTCTTTTTGCTTACTTAAAAATATACCACTCCATAATTTCTGCAAAATTTATTGCTACAATATAGACATCAGATAGAGAAGAAGGTGAGAAGAAGGGTGTATTCGTTCTTGAGCCAAATAAGCAACCTTCTAAGCCAACCGTTTCTCAATATTGCAAATAGCACGACAGCTATTCCCATTTTGTCAGCTTTTGTTCTTGGCATTGTAGGAGCGATGGCTCCATGTCAGCTCACTGGCAACTTGGGAGCGATCACATTGTACAGTAATCAGTCCTTGCAAAAAGGGATTGCGTGGAAAGAGTTGCTCCTATTTATTTTGGGTAAAATCATTGCTTTTTCCGGTTTAGGTTTCATCGTTTGGCTGATGGGGAAAGAGATTCAAAGTGCACTAACATTATATTTTCCGTGGTTAAGAAAGCTGATCGGTCCCATTCTCATTCTTGTAGGTTTATACTTGTTAGGGCTTTTTAAAATGTATTGGAACGTAACCTTGTTCAAAATCCCTGAGAGATTTTTAAAGAAAGGAAAAATAGGCTCCTTTTTAATGGGTTTTGGCTTTTCATTAGCTTTCTGTCCAACCATGTTTGTTCTATTTTTTGTTACTCTAATGCCTCTGGTATACTCAACGTCTTATGGAGTGTTATTACCGAGTGTCTTTGCCGTCGGAACCTCTGTACCTGTTATTTTATTCATCCTCATCCTTTGGTACTTAGGATTTAGCGGCACTCTAATGAAAAAAGGAAAACAAGCAGGAAGGTTCGTTCAGAAAGCAGCTGGAATCGTGATGATTTTACTTGGCATATTAGACACTATTACTTATTGGTTTTAAAGTTAGAAAAGGGGAAAGTGAAATGGGAATTTTTCATACGATGTTTGGAGGTTCGGCTATGATGATCGGGATGATGTTATTCTGGGTTGTATTAATTGCCATTGGTTTTTATCTCTTACATCGTTTTATCAATGACCGTAAAGAAGAGTTATCTCCGATGGAAATATTAAAAATACGATTAGCCAAAGGAGAGATCACTTTAGATGAATTTGAACAGCTATCCAAAAAGCTATAGTAAAATCTAGCCTCTTTCATTATATCAAGCATCAGAAATGTGATTTACAATTGTCTCCCCCTATTTCAATTTTATATAGATGAAGGAAGTTGTTGATAAGAGTATTGTCAACAGCTTCTTTCGTTTGTAGCTTTTTTGAACATAATAACCTCTTATCCTCATTCAACTTGGTTTCTTATATTTCATGTATTTTTCTTTTCTTTAGTTTAAAATCGTTATTAAAATATGGGAAAAAAGAAGGGTATTTTAACGATATCCTTTAAAGAAATATATTTTTTACCGCCAATCATATCAATTGTATTTTATACCCGTTACCGGTATAATGTATTTAAAAGATGATCATTGAGGTGATACCAGTGAATCAAAATCAATATGAAAACAACGATATAAATGCCAAAATGGTTCCGCGAACCGAAGAAGAGATTGAAAGCATCGTCAAGCGATTGAAGCGTATTGAAGGGCAAGTACGCGGGGTGCAAAAGATGGTCGAGGACAATCGGTACTGTATTGATATTTTAGTGCAAATTTCCGCGATTCAAGCCGCGTTAAACAAAGTCGGGTTGAACTTGCTGGAACGTCATGTCAATCATTGTGTTGCCAAGGCGATCCGAGAAGGAAGCGGAGAAGAATCCATTCGGGAATTGATGGACGTTATTAAGCAATTCTCAAAGTAAGGAAGGGAAAGATGGATGAGTGAACAAAGAACCGTGACACTGAAGGTAACCGGCATGACATGTGCCGCTTGTTCCAATCGTATTGAGAAAGTGTTGAACAAAATGGATGGGGTAGAGGCGAATGTCAATTTGGCGATGGAAAAAGCAACGATTAAATACGATCCATCGAAACAAAGCATAGCCGATATCCAAAAGAAAATTGAGAACTTGGGGTATGGAGTTGCAACTGAAAAGGTGACGCTAGATATTGAAGGGATGACATGTGCAGCGTGTGCGGCACGGATTGAAAAAGGGTTAAATCGTATGGAAGGTGTTACAAATGTTGCTGTAAACTTGGCGACAAACAGCGCTGTTGTAGAATACAAGGAAGGCATTGTATCTGTAGAAGACATTTTAGAGAAAATCAAAAAGCTTGGGTACAAAGGGCAGATCCGAAACGAAGAACAAGATCATGCAGGCCGGAGAGAAAAGTTGCTTAAACAAAAACAACGACAACTTGCCATTTCCATCATCTTATCGCTGCCTTTGCTTTATACGATGATTGCTCATATGCCATTTGATATAGGCTTACCGATGCCGAACATTTTGATGAATCCGTGGTTCCAGCTTCTTTTGGCTACACCCGTTCAGTTCTACATCGGCGGTCCCTTCTATGTAGGGGCATACCGGGCATTACGTAACAAGAGTGCCAACATGGATGTACTAGTGTCGCTTGGAACATCGGCAGCTTACTTTTACAGCTTGTACGAGGCTTTCAAAACATTAGGAAATCCTGAATATATGCCAAGATTGTATTTTGAAACAAGTGCCGTGCTGATTACGCTTGTCCTTGTCGGAAAATACTTTGAATCGTTGGCGAAAGGGCGAACAACGGAAGCCATCTCTAAACTGTTGAGCCTGCAGGCAAAAGAAGCTACTGTCATCCGTAATGGGGAAGAAATAAGAGTTCCACTTGAAAAAGTGGTGATAGGTGATACCATTCTCGTCAAGCCGGGAGAAAAAATCCCGGTAGACGGTACCGTCATCGCCGGAGTATCTTCCGTAGACGAATCGATGATTACTGGTGAATCCATTCCTGTTGATAAGAAGGAAGGCGACTCTGTCATCGGAGCAACCATTAATAAAAATGGTGTACTAACCATTCGGGCAGAAAAGGTTGGGAAAGATACAGCACTTGCCAATATCATTAAAATCGTAGAAGAGGCGCAAGGATCGAAAGCGCCTATTCAGCGTATGGCTGATGTCATTTCGGGTATTTTCGTACCAATTGTTGTAGGAATTGCTGTCGTTGCATTCATTATATGGTACTTCTTTGTGGCGCCGGGCGACTTGCCAAAGGCGCTTGAGGTGGCCATCGCGGTTCTTGTTATTGCGTGTCCTTGTGCGCTTGGCCTTGCCACACCGACATCCATTATGGTCGGTACAGGCAAAGGCGCAGAAAAGGGGATCCTCTTTAAAGGAGGTGAGTACCTAGAGGGAACGCATAAAATCAATGCCGTGTTACTGGATAAAACAGGAACAGTGACAAAAGGAAAACCAGAAGTAACAGATGTGCTGGAATTCCGAGAAGACATGCTCGATTATGCCGTTTCCGCCGAGAGCGCTTCGGAACATCCGCTGGCTCATGCGATTGTGGAATATGGGAAGAAACGAGCGATTTCTGTTAAGCCACTGGAGCATTTCTCCGCGATTACCGGTCACGGAATTGAAGCGACCATTGATGGAAAAAATGTCCTTGTTGGAACGCGAAAGCTGATGAAGGAACGCTCTGTAGAGATTTCTATGCATGAAGATAAAATGATAGAGCTTGAAAAACAAGGAAAAACTGCCATGTTAGTTGCTATTGACGAGCAGCTTGCTGGCATCATTGCTGTCGCTGATACGGTAAAAGAAAGCTCCAAAGAAGCCATTCAAACATTAAAACAAATGGGTATAGAAGTGTACATGGTAACGGGTGACAACAAACGTACAGCGGAAGCGATCGCAAACCAAGTACACATCGATCATGTTTATGCAGAGGTGCTTCCGGAAGACAAAGCGAAAATCGTCGAGGAGCTGCAAAAACAGGGGAAACAAGTGGCAATGGTCGGTGATGGAATTAATGACGCTCCAGCTCTTGCGAAAGCGGATATTGGTATGGCAATTGGCACAGGAGCGGATGTCGCCATCGAAACGGCCGATGTTACCTTGGTCGGCGGAGATTTAGCCCATATCCCGAAAGCGATTGAGTTAAGCCGCAAAACAATGAAAAACATTCGGCAAAACCTGTTCTGGGCTTTGTTCTATAATACCATTGGCATTCCTGTAGCTGCCGCTGGATTATTGGAGCCTTGGGTTGCCGGAGCGGCAATGGCGTTCAGTTCCGTATCTGTTGTGACCAACGCGCTTCGTTTGAAACGCGTGAAAATATAAAATAGAGACTAGCAAGGAGGAATTGATGATGGCAATTACATTACATGTACAAGGAATGACTTGCGGGCACTGCAAAATGGCAGTGACGAACGCTCTTAAAGAGTTAGACGGGGTAAAAAATGTAGAAGTACATCTGCAAGAAGGTACTGTGGATGTAGATTATGATGAAACGAAAGTAAGTATAGAAAAACTCAAAGAAGCGATTGAAGAGCAAGGTTACGATGTGAAGTAACATAAAATCCCCTCCAAGTTTTACTTGGAGGGGATTTATCATTGTTATTCAGGTTTATTTGTTGTGTCATTCGGGTTGGGTGTATAGTCAGATTTGTAATCTTTATATTTTACTTCTGTAACCATTCCGGCTGAAGCATGGTGCAAGTCATGGCAATGGAACATCCAATTTCCCGGATTGTCAGCTTTAAATGCGACTACATATTCTTCACCCGGTTTTAAATTCAAGGTATCCTTAATCAATGGAGAACCTGTAATTGGTTTGCCATTTTTACTTAATACTTGGAAGAAGTGTCCGTGTAAATGCATAGGATGTAAATCTTTCGGTGAATTGTTTACTAATTTTACTTTTACTAGATCTCCTTTCTTCACATTTACAGGTGCTGTTTCAGGATAAGTTTTCCCATTAATCGTGAAGATCATGCCATCTTTGCCCATCGCTGTTCCTAAATCCATGGTGTACTCTACATCATATTTTTGGTCTAACGTAAATGGACCTAATTCATGTTTTCCGTATTTTGTCATATCAACGATAGGGAGGTCTTTTTTTGCATTTTCTTTATCCGTATTGTTTGTCTGGCTTTCGTATTGAATTTTCACTTTCATGCCATCGGTACCTTCCATATCACCATGACATTCTAATAACCATTCACCCGGGTTATTCGTGATAAATTCAATATCATAACGTTCACCCGGAGCAATATTTAAAAGTTCATCTTTGATTGGTTGCGGATCTTTTAACGGCTGCCCGTCAGTTGCGACAATTTTAAACTCATGACCATGCAGGTGAAGTTTGTGGGACATGTATCCTGCGTTTACAAGGCGAAGTCGCACCTTTTCGCCTTTCTTCACTTTTAAAGGTTTGACAGCGGAACCGCTTTTCCCGTTAATCGTGAAAATATCATACATACTCATATCATGGCCCATGCTGCTCATATCCATATGTTGGTTATTCGAGCTATTTCCGTGTCCCATATTGCTATGATCCATTCCACTCATATGCATATTTCCTTCATCTGGATTGCTCATCCATTCATCTAACACAAGTGTGTAGTCTCGATCTACTTTTTCCTCATTCTTAGGCTCTACGATTAATGTACCGTATAGCCCCTTGTCCACTTGTTTCGCACTTTCTTGATGGGAGTGATACCAATATGTTCCCGGTACGGTTGCAGTAAATTCATACGTAAAGGTTTCACCCGGTTTAATCGCGTTCATCGTGACACCCGGAACTCCATCTTGGCTATTCGGAACAGGGTAGCCGTGCCAATGGATCGTCGTCGGTTCTGGCAAATCATTTTTAAAATGAATTATTACTCGATCGCCTTGTTTCACACGAATTTGCGGCCCGGGCACAGATCCATTGTACGTGTAGACCGGAAGTTTTACTTTATCATTTATTTGTAATAATGCTTCTTTAGCGGTTAGATAAAACTCTTTACCGGATAAAACTTTTGTCTTCGTTGCTAAAGGCAGTTGCTTACTGGAGTACTTGGTAGTGTTTTCCTTCTCTATATTCATGTTTGACATATCGTGCCCCTGCATGGAACTGTGCGAAGTACTATTTGAGCAGGCTGCACCAATAGCAACAACTCCCGCTAAAATAGTTCCAACCAATAATTTCTTCATGTATTCCCCTCCGTAAACAAACATGTGATTGAAATGCTAATATCATCATAGAAAATAAATGTGCAAAATTTATGGAGAAAAGAGTTATTAAGCAAATTTGCACAAAGTATTGTTTGATATTAATGGGAGATACGAAATAAAAAAGACAAGCTATTACCAATCGGTTAATTGCGGATATAGGTAATAGCTTGTTTGCCCATTTGTATATAAGCTTTATGTGTAGCGAAAGCAACACTGTATAACCATCCCGAGCTGCGTAAGCGTATTGAAACCTTACGTTAAGCCTCTACAGCGAAACAATAAAAGCGTAAAATGAATAAGGACAACAAAGACGCACTTATTGAATCGCAGAAACGAAAAATCAAAAAGTTAGAAGATGAAAATAAGCAATTACGGAGACAGTTGAAAGTAGCTTACCCAGAGGTTTATAAAAATATATAAACTGTTTGGCAGGGGAACAATGTTCTCTTCATTGTTTAACTAAAGAACAGGAAGATTGAATAAGCGGTAGAAGCGTTCGAGGAAAGGCGTTTGCTAGTATTCTATAGAAATTAATACCAGAAATCCATAAATTTGTTGTACAATGTATAAAGATGATAAAGAGAATTTTGTATTGGGGGCGGGAATATCATGTCCTTTACCTTAATCTTATTTATCGGTATTCTTGGGGGATTAGTTGTTATATTCCTAAAAAAACCAATAACAGGAATGATTGGTGGCGATTATAAAGTGGTTCATAAGCTGAAAAGTGCTAAGTGGTTTCAAAATCATTGGTTAGGTGGAATATTCTTGTTTGCAATTAATGCTGTTCTGTTTTTTTCTACCGGTCTTGTACTTTACTTATTGTTATATTTTTCAATTCCGTTCGTTCATTTGATTGTCATGTTTTTGGCTGTAGTCGGAAGTATCTTTTCATGGGTATTAATTAATCATGCATGGCAGGGTGCTAAAAGCAATCGTTTGAAGATGGGGTTTTTAGGGAGTAGTTTTTATGTTTTTTTGACTTTTGTGTTAGCTTATCAGTTAGTAACGCTGAAATCTTCTTATCCAAATGAAGATGCTTGTATGGGGGGAATTATTGGTTTAGTATTCAGCATAATAGTTACAACAGTTGCGTTTATTACTTGTTTTACAATCACAGGCTTTTCTAAGAAATAAGAAGCCAATTAAACACAATGTGAATTTAATGTACCTTGATTGACGTTTTATTTCTTACACGATCGGGATCGTTTCTGCAATAAGTTAAATTAAGAAATGTGAGGAGGGTGTCCTAAAAGTGGTTGCTTTTGGACCCCCCCCTTTATTTTCACATATGCATATGATGAGAATGGTCGCCGCCGATCGATGGATCGAGCATTCCAAAAATCATAGCAATATGAGCTACTACTAAAAATATACCAACGAAAGTGGAATGATATTTCAACTTTTGCTCCTCGCTCCATTTCCGACCGATTATGCCTAAATCGATTAGACTTAATCCCAATAACGGAATGACCCCCACTAAATAAAATCCCACTGCAATGATATCAATCCATCCGCGCCATTCCCCATTCAATGTAAATGGAATGACGGCACTCACCAATAAGTAAATAAAAATTCCTACAAAGTAGACACCAACAATGATGCTGCATATTTTGTTGATTTTACGGATCATTCCATCGAAACGGCGAGTAAAAAGAATTGCCAGCTCCGTTATTGCAATGGTCTCCGCAAGAGCAACAGGAATAGCCATAAATAAAATCAAATTCCAAGGTTGATTCACCGCTAACAGTTCCATGTAATGCGTCATGTTCATCCAATCACCTCCTACATTTTGTTTATACATCCACATCTACTAACATTAATCACAATTTGTGCATTTTCTTTGGAAAATTTAAGAATAATTTGTGACAAGATTCACCTAATCCTTTACATATATGGATAGCAAAGATATGATCACCGCTTTATATAGAAGTAATTAAAGTATGTATGGATGCTGTTTCAAAATGATGTTCGATGATCTTTCTAATTAATGCATATGTTTCATAAAAAAATTTGGAAAAACAGAAACATTTTTGTTTTTTATGCGTCTTTTATAGCGGAAGGAGGGTGGAAACCATTGCCAATAAATTTGAATTGGATATACTTATGCGCTTGTATTCAAAATCCCTTTTTCGCTATCTGTACAGATTAACCAATGATTATCATTTGGCAGAGGATCTCCTGCAGGAAACATTTTATAAGGTTTATTTACATGTAAGCGGCATAAGCAACATAGTACAAATAAAGTCATGGCTTTACCGGATCGCTTATAATACCTTCATCGACCACTGCAGAAAAGCAAAAAAGATGCAGCTTGTACAAGTGGATGATTTCTTTGCGTCGTTAAAGCTAGATCCATTATTAGAAACGGAAAACGCGTTTTTGCAAAAATATGAGCTGGAGTTGATTTATAAACATTTGTCCAACATGAAAGAACTGCAACAAAAAGCCATTATGCTCGTTGATTTAAAAGGATTCAGCTACAAAGAAGCGGCGGAGCTGTTAAACGTAAAACTCCCTTATTTAAAAAGCCTTGTGTTTCGGGGCAGGCGGGAATTAGAAAAACGATTACGCAATGAGGTGAAGGGATGAGAAAAGACGAGTTAAAACAATTATTGCAGAAATATCAAAATGGCACACTAAGCAAAGAGGAAGAGCAGAAAATAGAGGAGCTTCTAGAAAGTTTTGACGTATACAATGAATTTCTCAATGAAGCCCTTCATGATGAAGGTGTGAAGGAAGCCGATCTCGCAAAAATGATGAAAAAGGCCCAACAAAAATTTTTTTTTAGAAATACACTGCTTGTTGTATCGTTTATACTCACGATTATTCCTTTATTGACTATGTTTACTTTTGTTTATTACGGCTGGGGGCGAGAGCATAACAGAGGGAACGAATTTATTGAAACCATTCGAACGGTGAGTGAAATGACAGCGCCAAATGTGTATGTAGATTACGATACGGTGGATGCTGAGATCAAGCCCTTTACCATGACTGTTACGACCGACAAATATAAATTGATGGATGATAAAAAAAGTTATATAGGCAAGGATACTTACAAACTATTTTTCAATGATGTGTTTGCTAAAGAATCGAATTATCGAGCGATTGGGTATTCGATTCATCACATTGGGATCAACTTTATTCATCCGAAAGCCAAATACTTTTTACCTGACGAACGAAGAAAAATTGAATCTCTCCCGAGCGATTGGCCGGTTGAAATCTATATTTCCCTGAATCAGTCCTATTCCTTAAAAGAAATAAATGAAAAATTCAAAGGATATAATATGACATGGCTTGTGTTGGACACAGGTGTAGAGGAGCAGATGAGGAATGATTTAGATTTCATCCAAACACCAGCAATTGGCTTTCCATACAAAAAAGTGCATGTAGATTCTGTATTCAATCGCTCGTTTACTGATTACGAAGAAGTAGTCAAAGGGCTCGAGCTATTGAGCAAAAACGAAAAATGGGCAACACAACTAACGGAATACAAAGACTTAAAGATGGCCGAGCGGCTAAAATGGGTGAAAAAGCATAAAGAATTGAAGATTTATGGAATCGCTATGACGGGAACCGCCAAAGATGTTTTGTCTTTAGAAAAGATGAAGGAAGTCAACGTGATTCGATTAGGTCAGATCCATTTGCCATAGCAAAGGGGGGAATAGTCGAAAATGAGAATGGTAAGAATCAATATGCTAAATACATTGGTGGCTATATTTTTGCTTATTTTGTTAAATGTACAAATTATAGCGGAGATCCCTGTTTTTGATATCGGTTACATTTGGATTTCATTGTTCGGAATGCTCGTATGCTTGCTTGGCCTCATAAAAGAAGATCGATTCTACTCCTATTTAGGCGGCATCCTTCACTTCATCCTAATCGTTTCTTGTATGGGAATGATTTGGTTTGGCATAGGAATTAACTATCAGCCATAAGAAAACTCATGGAAATCACAAACTGTCACCTTGCAAATTCACATGTTAAAACACTTACGAATTCCTATGTTAAAATTCATATTTCCGTCTGGTAAAACAGAAAGCTCTGGGAACTCCCTTTGTTCTGCAGTCCTCGATGCACGCAGAGGCTCCATATCAAGCCTTATGGGACAAGATAATCTATATCAATACATAGATTATATTTACTTTTATGGAATATAGAGCAGGAAAAGAAGATCGGTTCTACTCATATTTAGGTGGTGTCCTTCACATCATCCTCATCGTTACCTGTATGGAAATGATTTTGTTTGGCATAGGCATTAACTACAAGCCGTAACTTTACTGCGGCAAAAGCGAAAAGGACAGTCCAATTTAAGGCTGTCCTTTTTCAATATAGGAACGTGTTGCAAAAGACATAGATGCATATATATAAAACAAATACCAAATATCCCAAATTTATCTTGATATATTTTACTAGAACATTTAGATTATTCTATGGATGCAAAAATGAAATTAGTTTGTAAATTCTTAATTCGTTAATCGAGCGAAAGCAGCCGTGTTTATATTCATAATGAGGAAAGGTGCTTGAAATGACGAGTTTAAATGAAATTCTTGTAGTTTTGAAAGGATTTATTTTACACAAAGGCAAGGTGTTAACGGTACAACGTGCTCATGATGATGAAGTGGGCGGCGGAACGTGGGAGTTAGTCGGAGGGCAAATACGCTTTGGAGAAGATTTAGAAACGGCGCTGTTACGAGAAATCCAAGAAGAAGTTGGATTGGATGTGACGGTGGAGCGGATTTTATATGCGACGACGTTTCAAACGCACGCAACGCGACAAGTTGTCATTCTTACATACTTATGCAAAAGCGATCATCATGAGGTCGTTCTTTCGAAAGAACATATCGATTATCGCTGGTCAACTAAAGAACAATCGCGAGAACTGCTACCTCCGGCCATTCTTCACGACTTTGAAAGAAATGGCGTGTTTTCGTTGGAAGAATGGGTATAGACTAGAGATGGAAGATAGCTAAATGAGTTCAGTTAATGCCGAGCAAGATCCGCGGACCGTACTATCCAAACAAAAAGGTTTGTTAAGTTTGCCCAAAATTTACATGGAGGACGGTAAATGCTATCAACAACTAAAGTACCTTATTCAGACATTTTCAAACCGGGGTAGGAGCACAGGAAACAGCCAAGCTAATTTTGATAAAAAGTTGAAATTGTAAAAAATAGAACTATGTGCTAAATAATCAACAAATCTAAATCAAATTGGATGACAAAAAAAGCAAAAGTGGAATTGTAGATAATACTTTTGTTGTAATGGAAAATTTAGGAATGATAACTAGCATTTGTTGTGCAACTGTAACAATAGTAATCGAAGAAAAACTCGGATAGTTATGTGTTTGTCGATATTTTGTAAAGGTATTATAAATGAGGTGATAAATTAATGAAAGCAAGATTAGTAGATGGAATGTTTGGCATTAAATTAGTTTGGCCGGGCTGGTTTGAAGATCCATTAGCAGAAGTAAGAGTTGGATTTCCAGCAAAATATGACCAGAAATTTGATATACCTATAGGCTCGAAAATGTTTATTTATATAACTGAGTATCAAAGGATTATGGCGATTAACAAAGTAACTGGTACTTGGGAAGAAGGTAAGTTGAGATTTTCACCCACAGGGAGGTTTCCTTTATGCTTACCGGTAGAAACCATATTTAAAGCAGATTATGGTCTAGGCATTAGAGAAATTAGAAGCATAGTACCAACTTTCAGGCCACATGAAGGATTAAGTTATTTTCCGATAACAGAAGGAGAATATTTAGAATTAGAAAAGTTACTAATGTTGAATGGTTAGTTTTTCGGCCAATTCCATTTTACTTTCAGAAACATAAAGCTGACATGAAAAGGGGTATATCGTCTATAACAATAATCTTTATTCAGAGTGTGAAAATGTGCACTATCGCATCATCTTTTAACGTAATTCAATCCACCTGTTTAAGAATAAAATTCTCTACACTACAGTGCAGTATAATAAAATGAGATTGGATGACAAAAATCAGGCTTCCCAAGAGGATAGCCTGCTAATAATATTTATACAATTCTAATTACGATATTTCCTTCTTCAGTTTCTTCAATCCAAACCAATGGCTTTTTTACATTCGTACCGCTACTCAGGAACGAATAGGGGGCTAATCAGCCACTTTATCAAAATAAGCAAGCCGGCGTTTATATATTATATCCTCATTTAACTAAAGGGTAAGGATAGGTGAAGAAAAACAAATGATAAAATAACAGTATAACCAATGATCTTAGTTGTTGTAAATTAACAGATAAAGGTATACACAATGCAAAGGAGCGGTTGGATGAGTGACGATTTAAAAAAATGATGGATGAAATAATTACATATTAAAAATATATGTTAAAAACGTCTAACATTCAAATCGACCAAAAGAATTTAATCGTTTAAACATCCCATATCATTGGAAAGAATATCTAGAAAAAGATGCATCGCCATACAGAAAAGTTCTTAAAATAGTCATCACACATAAATTCACTCGTAATTACGAGAAAACAAAAAAATATATTGAAGATTTATTTATTACTTAAAGTAACCTACTAATTAGGTTTAGCCTATTTTTTTGCTTTGCTGGTAGAATAGAAGAGGGTGTCCAAAGGTGATGGAACACCCTCTTTATTATTTTTATCGAACCAAGGAAAGACCCCAAGTTCTGGTAGCTTCCTGAATTTTTTCCTTTATTGCATCTGTTAACTGTCCTGCACTATCTAACTTTATTGCTTCTGATTTTGACCATCGGTAACCAAAATATAATCCGGGGCATACATTTAAAGTCTGCCTTTCAGTATTATCAAACAACTCAACCAGTTTATTTTTATCATCTGGAGTCATCATATTGTGTTGAATAAGTTCATTTATGAATAACTGATACTCATTTATTTTTGCTTTATTAAGCTGTTTTATTTCTTTATCTTTCCAAAATTCTATATAATCCCTTATTCCTACCCGAGTGGTTGGATAAAGAAGATTGGTCCCTTGAAAAGCAAAATGAAAATTCGGTTCAAGACTCCACCCTTTGTGTTCAAGAGCAAGTAGTTCATCCACATCAACATTATTAAAAAATGTTCTCGCTTGATTCATTGTATCTCCCGCATAAAATTCTAATTCAATAGACCATTCTCCATCATCCTTAAAATTCGGAGCAACAGCAATTTGCTTAACTGGACCATAGTCGACTAAAATATAGTTTTTCCATGATTTATGATAGTCAACGGGACCTAGGTTTAAATCTTCCATAATTGAAATGCATCGTTGTTTAAGTAAATATTCATCATCCTTACAAACGGATAAAGTGGTATAAGGATTTAAAAACTTAAATTTCTTATCTATAAAACGAAGAAAGTCACTAAGCAAAGCCGCTTCAGTACCGGTTACTAAATCTTTATCTAATAAACGATTAATTCGTTCAATGATATTCCTCCAACTCAAACAAATGGGTGTTTCTTCTATAATTATCTGTGTATCTGCTGGGAGGCTAGGATTTAATTGTTCTACCCATACATGTTCTTTATTTGGTTTGTTTTCAATTATGAAAATAAAATCAGGCTTATAGTAAATTACCCCATCATAAACGGCATCTCTTTCCGAGTTATGTACTTTGTGATCTGTAATAAATTCATCATCTGATATGAGAATAGATACTAATTTCCCGCTATCTTGGTTTATTTTCTTCACTTGCGTTTCAATTCTTTCAATCCTGTATTCTGCGCTTACTAATGAAGGAACAATATTTTCATGATTTACATTTTTCTCAAACATTTTCTCTCTTATCATCTCAATAAACATATGCTGAATAAGGGGCACCAGCTTCAAAGTAACTAAAAATGCTCTAGTTAACTGGTCTTCATGATGCGCATCTTTACGTTCATAAGGGAAAAAGTAATTTAAATGGTCCATTTTTAAATACTCCTTTCTCGCATTATAATATTATGTAATAAATTCAATGAAAACTAAAAAATTCCTTTAGAATTATTTGAAAGGGATGTTTCTTATGTCTAACTTAAAAATATGCCCTCTTTGCGGAAGCTTACTTCTTGATGATTACTGGGATATCGTTGAAGAACTAGAGGATGGTTCGTTTTATGTAGATGTGTTCGAAGCATGGGTATGCGAAAACTCTTGTGGTTACTATGAAAGAAAACTTTTAAAGCTATAACAATGTTATTCATGAAATAAAGGTATGACAATAGGGTGAAGGGGAAGAAGACGCTCTTTATTGCCTTTTCCATATATTCGGATTGTTTTGTTATTAAGGTCAACCTGCTTTCAATTCAAATCAACTACTTCCTGTCTGCGCATTCCGGTCGTAGCAAACAATTTAAAAAGCAGATGATTTCTGTATGCCAATCGGTTATTATCATTTTCCAAGTCAAGTAATGAAATAACTTCTTTAGTTCGTTAGTTCGTCTAATTTTTTATCAGCCTTAGGCACCTGAATTCCTGCCATGAAGTCAACTTGGGTATAATTTTCCTTCGAACAAAATTGGCTGAATGATTTTAAACATGAAATGGGTCGTTGCAAAGTTCGTGGTTTAATACCATGATTGATTACTTGATCTTGAACAAAGCGGCAGCTTGTGGAAGGTGTTAAATCGTGTAAATCAAGCGATCTGTTTTGCTTAATTAAAAATTCTTTGTAACATTTCAGGTCATAAGCATAGCTGCGTAGTGTATTATGCGAACAGTTTTTTTCAACTTCCAAATACATCAAAAAATCATCAGCTGCCTGTGTAAAATTCATACGGAACGACCTCCATAAAAATTGGTTATGAGGACGCACCCGCAAATCATGGACCGTACCTGATAGTTATCCGGATGTCCATCAAACTTATTGGAACAGCACCAATAATAATTGTCAACTTAATAGGGAGAAGTACACGATATAAAATCTATCTTATGTGATCGGGAGGGAGATTTTATGTTAATAAGAACTATGTCGGGGGAGATTATTAGCTCTGTTGAAGAATGGAAAAAACTTTCTCCACCAGCTTCGAAAGATATTCATTGGGTTGATGGAAGGAGTGCAAAGGAGTTAGCCAAGGCGTGGTTGAGAAATGGGAAAGCAGAAGTCCCTTTTGAAATTAATACTATTCTTGAAAGTCATCCGTTAACCAGAGGATTAAAAGTTGAATATGCCATTCCAGAATACGAAACAAAGTTAGATGGTTATGGGAAAGGAAGAAAACACGATCTTTTTGTATTAGCTAAAAATAATGGGGAAAATGTTGTGATTTCAATCGAAGCAAAAGCAGATGAACCGTTTGGACTAACCATTAGAGAACGTCTAAACAGTAAAAATCCTAAAGGTTCAAATATAGAGAAAAGGATTATAGAGCTAAAAGAAGCTCTTTTTGCCAAAAATGACGTGGGAGAACTACGATATCAATTGCTGTATGGAATTGGCGGTACTTTAATTGAAGCAAAGAACCGAAATGCAAAGTTAGCTGTATTTATTGTTCATGAATTCTTATCCTCAAAAACATCTCCAAAGAAGACCCGAAAAAATTGTAGCGATTTAAATCAATTTGTGAGTAGCTTGGTTAATACGTCGATTGAATTAAATTATGGGACATTGTTTGGTCCGATTTTTGTATCAGGTGGAAGTAATATTTCAAAGGAAATTCCTTTGCTAATTGGTAAGGTAAAAACAAATTTGACTTTATAGCTTAGATGAGATGATTACATGGGAGGTAATTGAGTGGAAATTTTAGAAATTGAAAAGGTGATTGTACCATATCAAAATGAGTTGTTAACTCGCTGGAAAGCAAGAGATACTTTTGGCGGAACAGGAGAACCGTTATTGTCACCTAATGATATAGACAAGGCATGGATGTGGAGTCAAGTCAATACATGGTTAAAAGAAATTAAGTTAACAAGTACGGGATAATTGATTTTATGGGCACTTGAGAGAAGAAAACCTCCATTTGGGCGGAAATTAGTTAGTTGACATAACATAAATTATAGGAAGTTAAGGATTAATCTGTTTCAATATAAAGTAAACTAGTGTTATTGAGACAAAAAAGAAAAAATCGAGTTCAGTTTTGGCTGTATTGTATATCATAATTACTATTACCATGAGCATCAAAGCAAGAAAATTATAAAAGGAATGCGAATTTTGCTTCGAAAATACGTCCTTATTATTATTGAAATACATACTTATTAAAAACATGTAAAACATTTTTTACTGTGACAAGTCTGATTGTTTTCTGATCTCAAATTCCCATTTCCGTCATATGTATATGGGTTTGGTAACCCCTTTTTAATTCGCCAGTACCAATGGAAATAATTTCCCAAAAAAAACAACGCTTGTGATGTTGGAATGCGCTGAAAATCATCGAGTAAAAATTCAATCCTCCCTCTTTTGGTAAACAAACAAAAGGAAAATTTTGTCTCTGTCAAGCGTGCAGCTAGGGGCCGCTCAGATAGTGTATTGATGTGGATTTCGGGAAACGATATGAACGGAAGTTTACATTATATAAAAATATAAAACACGGACATTTTATTCGCCCGTGAATTCTGTAACTCCGAATGTTTGGTGATAGTCATACCCGTTGAAGTAAATATCCAAGTCGTGAAACAATCGGTGAAGCTGACGCATTGCTTCACGGTTGTCTTCTTTCACAACAATCTTTGCGTTTTCTTTAATAGATTCGAAGTCTTTCGCAATGTCCTTGTTCGTTATCTTGACGCCTTCTAACGATTGAAGGATTTCTCTTGCTGTTTGCGCTTGTTCCGAATATGACGCCGTGTCAATTCTTCCCCAACAAAGCGTGTCATTGTAGAATTCGTGATATTTGGAAATGAACGAATGTCCGTCTGTTCCGTCCGCAAGCGTCACAACCGCTTTGTCAACGGGTTCGTTCACGACTTTTTTGTCAACGTCTTCCGATTCGTTTGCCGACGCTTCCACAACCGACGATTCGTTGTCGGGTTTCTTCACGATTGATTTTCCTTTGTCCAAGTTCCCTAACACAATGAATACATAAAAGGCAAGGGATGCAACAATGACGCCGCCACCGACAACAATCCCCAATATCCAACCAATCACTTTTTTCCAATTCATGAAAATAGCCCCTTTCATAATCTTTTCTTACCATTCTACCATTTGCGTTTGCGCATAGACAACATAATCAGCGCAAGACCTTCGTTCAAAAATATTAAATATATTAAATATTAAACTGTATGTATGCACGTATATATGTATGCGCGGATCCTGCCGCTCGAATCACCTATGCCTATTGCCTATGATTGCCAATGACAGCGCTCCTCTTCTCTTCAAGCAAGATTTTCCCCTTCATCTGATTATTCCGCGATGGTATGCGATGTTTTTGTCAAATGGCTAAAACCATATTTATCGAATAAATAAAAACGTGCAGCGGTTCCTCAATTGATCCAGGAACGCTGCACGTTTACCCGCTGCATTGTCGTTGCAGTAGGGAAATCATGATATCATCCTTCCGTGTTGATTCATTAGGCAATATCGGTATGACGGTAGCGAACGCCTTTGTATTTTACACGGATTGGCACACCTTTTTCCCGCTTGTATTTCGCCATTAACATTTTTACTTTTGAAAAGGCTTCCATCATTCCAGACGCCAAAATCGCTTCTTCCCATACAACTGGTTTTGCTTGTTCTGTGTAGAATGAGAAGACATACTGTTTCACCTTTTTCACCTCCCCATTATCTATTATAATCAAAATCTGTTTTCATCAAACGTTTAAACTGTTACAATTATGTTAACATTTTCTGAATAGCGGTTTGCACGAAAAACGTTCTAGAAAAGAAAAGCAGGTTTCCGGACTGATGCCGGAGACCTGTTAGTTGTTTTACATCTTCCATTCCCAATACTTTAAGTATGTGTATGGGTTAATCGCATTCCAGTTCGCATCATACATGCCGAAATGCAAGTGCGGGTCAAATTTTCCGGTTGTGTCGACCGGCCCATACCCTGAATTGCCTACATAGCCGATAAGTTGTCCTTTTTTCACTTTTTGTCCAAGCGCAATAGAATCCGCATATTTTTCCATATGTGCGTAATAAAGTGCGATTCCCTCGCTTGTTTGAATAGTAAGGCGCCATCCTCCCAACTCGCTCCATCCTTTACGAATCACCGTACCGTCAGTAGCGGAGTATATCGGTGTGCCTTTGGCCGCAAAGATATCCGTTCCCTCGTGAACACGGTTGCTCCCATATTTTCGGCTTTCTCCGTACGTATCACCAAACGGTGTGTACGTCCCCTGTTTTAACGGAAAGATGCCATCTTGCAGCCGGTCTGGCGCCGCTGGCTGTGGCAGTTGTCCGTCCGTAATTTTCAATACTTGTCCGACATAAATGATATTCGATGGCAACTGGTTTAACGTTTTTAATTGTTCGATTGTTACTCCATACTTCGCAGCAATTTTATACAAACTATCTCCCGCCTGAACCGTATAGATTACCGCTTCTGGTGTTTTTGCTGTAGGATTGGTTGCTGTAGAAGGAGGATTAGAAGATTCCGATGATGTCCCTGTTGGTTTTGCCACAAATAGTTTTTGCCCTACGAAAACAGTATCGGATTGCAACTTATTCCATATTTTTAGGTCGGTGAGCCATACACTATAATCTCGAGCAATAGTGGAGAGTGATTCACCGGCTTGAACCGTATGTGCAGTATAGGTCCCTTTTTCTTTTGGGATGATTAATGTTTGTCCGACACGGATCATGTCGTTTGTTAGTCCATTTTGCAGTTTAATATCTGCAATCAATACTCCGTATTTTTTTGCGATCGATAATAAACTGTCCCCTGGCTTTACGGTATATGTCACCGTTTGTTCATGCGGTGGCTGTAATAACAATGTTTGCCCGGCATAAATGAGATCACTGTGCAGACCGTTCCAATTTTTTAAATCAGAAACGGTAACATGGTTTGTATTGGCGATTTTCCATAAACTATCCCCCGGACGAACGGTATAGGTTGGCTCGGCAGCGCTTACATGTCCAATTCCGTTCGCCAATAGTAACAATGCTAATCCCGCTGTCCATGTTCTTTTTTTCATGCCGCTCTCTCCCTATGAAGTAGATTTATATATTCGTATTGTATAAAGAGAAAATTAGGCTAGGCAAACGGTAAATCAAGGAAATTTGTTCAATACAGGAAATTTATTGGACCATATAAAATAAAAACCGGTAACCATTAATGGATACCGGTTTTTCGTCTATATTGCTGCAAAGCATTGACATATTCCTCTTTGATCTTTTCTTTGTCTAACGATAAATGTTGCTGCAAATAATCAATTACCACCTGGTCATCAGCCAGCCCTGCGGCAAATTGCCGTTTAATCCATCGTTCGGCTTCCGCTTGAGTCGGAAATGACCGTTCCTCCATTCCTTCTTGGCAAACCATCCACTTTTCCTCCGCTTGCCGAAAGAAAAACCATTGTCCTTGATGATTTGTAAAAAAGAATCCTTCTGTTTGATCTTTTGTATTGAGCTGATTTTGTTCCGCATCATGATATACTGGCGCAAGCGGGAACGCGTCGACAACAAACAGCGGGAACGTTGTTTCATCGACAAAGCAGCCGGACGCTTTCGGATGACCTCCGCCGCCAAACTGCTTCGCAAATTCAGCTACATTTACGGTATCATGAATCGTGCGAAAGCCGATATGTTTCGTCCCCATGTTGACCATGGCGATTAAGTCTAAATGAGGGCAGCGTTTTGACAGTGCGTTGCCGAGCTCCGACATATGCCGTTCAGCGAAGACGATGCCAACGCAATAATCGCCAAACCAGCGTTGAACGAGCTGTTTTTGTTTCATGCGAATATAGCGCTGGATTTTCTTTTCCTCCATGTCTAAAATCAGTTCTTCTGTTTCCGTCAAGGAAAATGGTCCACCAGCAGCAAGCCGCTCGCTCATTTTGTCCCAAAACTCATCCAACCCTAAAATCGTCAATAAATCATTTAACCGTTTGGCGCGCGTATTGTTCGTTTCTTCCCATTCCCACGTATCATACTGGCGGACGAGCTCGACGAACTCATCGAGCGTTTCGTTCCGCTCGAGTTTTCCTTCGCGGACTAAATAGTCGTAAAACAGCGACGTAGCGCACGTTTTCTTGCCTTGTTCGTCGGTCGGTTTGACCCATCCCCATGGATATTGATTAAAATGAAGCGCGGTGACATGATGGTCGATCACTTGCACATGTCCGCCAGCGTTGAAACGCTCCGCCAGTTTTTTCTCGACTTCTTCGCCGACGGCCAAATCGGTAATGAAAAGCTCAACTTCTTTGTTTTGCTCGTTTTCAAGGAATTGCCTTACTCGTTCATCTAAGTTGCGGTACGAACAAAAGGAAATATTGACTTCTGCAAACGCTAACTTAGCTAACAATCCACAGCCGATTCCATCTAAATCGCTGTCGGTAAACAATTTCACCATTATGCACTCATCCTTTTCTTTACAAACTTTTGTACAATAGTTTTTTCAACAAAGGGAATAAAAAGTCTGGAAGCTGTTCGACATTTGGCACGAGCACACTATGCTTTCCATAAATGTTTTGAATCGTCTGCCGCTGCCCTTCATCCATTTCCCCGTTTGCCAAAAAGACGTTGATTACTTCTACTCCTTGTTTGCGCGCTTCTAAGACGGCTTCATGCGTATCAATAATCCCGTTTTGTTCATAGCCATATGCGGCTGGCTCTCCATCGGAAAAAACAAGTAAAAATTTTTGTTTTTCCGTACGCTCAAGGAGCTTCTCTGTCACGATGCGGATCGCAAATCCGTCACGGTTATCCTCCTTGGCTTCAAGCTGCATGATCGCCGGCCCGCTCTGTTTTTTGCCCGATTGCGTAAAAGAAATGACTGTTTGGAAATAGTTTGGTTGTTTCGTTTCCGTTGCCTCATTTGGGTCTTCCCAAAAGCCGACGATTTGATGTGGGACAAGCAAGGATTTTAATGCTTCATGGAACAAAACAATCCCTTTTTTCGTTTCTTCCATTTTATCGTACATCGATGCCGAGCAGTCGACAAGCAAGGTAAAAGCGGCGTCAATGCGCGGAGACGGCTGGTGCTTTTTATAAAACAAGCGCGGCTGTTCTTCTGTCCAAAAACGAAGCAGTTTTTTATGCAGGCGGCCGGCATGCAAATCGGTGCGCGGCTGGATTTTTTTATGTTCAAGCGTTTTTTCGATCATTTGTTTTAATTTTTTTTGGTACGGCAAAATCTCTGTTTTCATTCGTTCATATTCGGTGATGTGTTCGCGTGAAGATGGATACGGAACGAGAAAGAGTGCTTCCGCATATCGGTTTTCTTTGCCATAAGTCTCCCCTTTGCCGCTGCGATCGTAGTCATCGCTTCGCACTGCCGCGTTTCGCTTGGTGTAATTATTTCGCTTCGTTGGTCGCGCGGAACCTTGCACCATGGCAAGCGCTTGGTCTCCGTCCTCGCCTGGGCGCGCGCTGTTTCCCAATAAATCCGTCCGCGAGCCCCGTTCCAGTTCAAAGCGGAAAAAACTTTTCGTCATATCGCTTGTTTCGCGGTGCCATGTCGGCATTTCCTGTTCATGGACGTCTTCATCACCGCGTTTTTCTTTATCAAGCACATCGCAGTTCGTGAGCGGGTCCGTACGCTTTAAATCAGCCAAGGTGAGTCCTGTTTTCTCGATGTCATAGCTGTTTTCCGGCAAATAAAAATAGGTGTTAAGCATATCGCTTTCGAGTATATCGCCGAGTGCTTCCGTAATTTGCAACGTGATGCGGGCTACTTCTTTTGTCGAAGCAGCGGCAAAATATTGCGGAAGCGTCTGACGAAGCCAAGGCATTATACGGTCGATCGCCTCGTTCATCGCAGGAATGTCTTCCACCGGCGAATCGGATGTCAATAACAAATAAATGGCGGAAAAAAGGGCATCGGTATAAACGCTTCTTGTTAAATTGGCGCTCAGTTGGCTTTGGAAATAGCGGCGGTAAACATCGCTGCGGGTATGAAACCATCTTTTTGTGCCAGGCCGCTCCTTCTTGCAAATCTCTTCTAAACGCAAATCTTCAGCCAACGTAAACAGCTGTTTCGCAAAATGAGGAATGGCTGTATGTTTCACCCGATCGAGAAACGCGATGACTTGTGCCACATCGGTATGAAAGAGCGTTCCGACGGTTCGCAAGCATACATCGCTCTTTAGGCCATGTTCTTTTTCTTTCTTTGGGCGGTTATCCCAAAAGTGGCTAATGTAAATTTTCCGGCCGCGAAAATCGACATATGACTGAAAGCCGAATTCGATCTCCCAGTCTCCGCTCTTGGCCAATGTTTTCGCCAAATCAGACAGCTGCATAAACAAAAAGGAGTCGATTTTTTTGTCGTTAAATAAAATAAACCGTTCCATGGCTGCTCCCTCATTGTGCAAACAACGTTTCCGCAATATTGCGCACCGCTGCTTTTTCACGGTCATCTTCCAGTTTTTCCACAATGCCACGTTCAATGGCGCGAAGCGGCGGCAAATAAACGGCTAAATCGCACGTATCAATAAGCGCGCGAATCGAAGCGGCTTCTTCAGAGATTTGTCCGTTTCTCACTTGCGTAATTAAATCAGCAGACAAGGCAACAAAACGGTCAATCAGCCCTTCGTCCGTTAATGTAGTTTGTGCCAGCAAGACAGATTTTAATGTATCCCCTTGAATATACGGAACCTCAATGACGACAAAGCGGTTTTTTAACGCTTCGTTGAGCGGCACGGTGCCGACATATCCTTCGTTGATGGCAGCGATCACGCCGAACGTTTCTTTTGCTTTAACCACTTCTCCAGTAAATGGGTTGGTAATCATTTTACGGTAATCGAGGACACCGTTTAAAATCGGCAATGTTTCCGGCTTTGCCATGTTGATTTCGTCAATATATAGTAAATGTCCTTTTGTCATCGCTTGAACGACAGGACCTGGAACAAACTCGATTTCCGCTTTTCCGTTGCGGTTTTGAATCGTTTTAAAGCCGAGCAGCGCTTCGGCATCCAAATCGACGGAGCAGTTAATGCTATGCATCGGCTGGCCGAAGATGGAGGATAGCGTCTCGGCTAGCTTTGTTTTGCCTGCCCCTGTCGGACCTTTTAACAGCACATTTTTTCCAAGGGCCAGCGCCACAATGGCATCATATAGAATCGCCTCATCGGAAGCGGTGTAGCCGCCTTTTCCGATCAGTTCGGCGTCGTTGTCATAGAGAAATGCGTTTTTTCGATATTGGATGATTTGTTCGATTTTCTCTGGCAGTTTCACGTAGTGGTCTTCCTTTCTCTTAACAATTACGGTTACTATTCTACTAAATGTCCTATTTTCACGCAAAAAAAGAGATTTATATACGATAAATATGTTATGTAAATTGAATGAAAAAAGAAAACAGAGAGCCGTTACTGTACCTTAATAGCTCCCTGTCAACTGAAATTATCCTCAATCGCTTTGCGGATGAGTGCCGCACAGCGGTCTAATTCCGCTTTTAGCTGCCGTTTGTACAGCTTTGCTTTTTCATATCCGCCATCGGCAAAACGATAATATACTACTTCTTGGTATTTCATTCCCTCTTTTTTCTGTTTCACTTGTTTTAAAATCCCATCTTCAATCAGATCGTGCAATGCTTTGTACACTTCTGAATGATTTGGGCGATATCCGTACGGCTTAAACTCCTGGCGCAACAAGTCTAAAATTTTGAGTCCATATAAACGTTCCTGCTCGGTTAACGTGATTAAATATAATTTTAAAAACGCACGCTGTTTTAACAGAAAACCGCTTGGTGTTCGCTTCTCCCCCATTTTTCTCCCTCCTTGTCCATTTACTTTAATTATATTTCCTTCTTTTTGGTTGAAGTCCTTCTTTTGTATTGATTTTTTATTTAGAACATAGATTTATTATATCATAAAGAAAAATCGGAAAGGGAGGCCACCCTTTCCTTTCCGAAGAGTATTAATAAAAAACGATTGTCTTGTTCCCGTGGATAATGACGCGATCTTCTAAATGCCATTTCAGAGCGCGGGAGAGCACCGTTTTTTCAATGATGCGCCCGATGCGCTTCAGGTCTTCCGGATGATGGCGATGATCGACGCGGGCGACGTCTTGTTCAATAATCGGTCCTTCATCCAAATCATCGGTCACATAGTGCGACGTGGCGCCAATCAGTTTCACGCCGCGCTCATACGCCCGTTCATACGGTCTGGCCCCGACAAACGCGGGTAAAAACGAATGATGGATGTTGATGATTCTTCCTGGAAACTCGGCGACAAAAGTTGGCGATAATATTTGCATATAGCGGGCAAGAACAATAGTATCTACGTCGTATTGCTTTAGCAGCTCTATTTGTTTTCGTTCCGCCTCCGCTTTCGTTTCTTTTGTCACCGGAATGTGAAAATACGGAATGCCCATCGATTCGACCGTGCTGCGCAAATGTTCGTGGTTGCTGATGACAAGCGCTATGTCAGCGATCAGCTCCCCTGCCTGCCATTGCCACAATAACTCGAGCAAACAGTGCTCTGCTTTCGACACAAATATCGCGATTCGTTTGACATCATTATGTAAGCGAAGGCGCCAATCCATCTGCAGCGATTCGGCAATCGGCTGAAAGGCCGATTCTATTTCTTGTTTTCGCAGCGCGATTTGCGGGCAGTCGAATTCAATGCGTAAAAAAAATGTTCCTCCTTCTGGATCGGTGGAATATTGGCTTGATTCGACAATATTGGCGCCCTGTTTGTATAAAAAAGAGGTCACCGCCGCGACAATTCCCGGCTTGTCCGGGCATGAAATGAGCAAGCGGGCGCGATTTTGATAGTTTTCTAGGAACGATTGCCAGCGATGTTCTCGGAATGTTTGCATAGACTACACTTCCCCCTATAGATGAATTTATCATTCATCATACAAAAAAACGGCGGGGACGCCAACCGTTTTTTTTTTACGTTTAATTTTTACTGTCACCATCTGTTTCAAATAACGACAAATACTGTCCGTATCCCTCTTTCTCCAAATCTTCTTTCGGAATAAAACGGAGCGCCGCTGAATTAATGCAATAGCGAAGACCGGTCGGCGCCGGGCCGTCGTCAAAGACATGACCTAAGTGAGAATCCGCTTTACGGCTCCGCACCTCTGTACGGATCATACCATGGCTTAAATCCAGCTCGGTCTTAATGTTTTCCGGGTGAAGCGGCTTCGTGAAGCTCGGCCAGCCGCAGCCGGCATCATATTGGTCTTTTGTGCTAAAAAGCGGCTCGCCGGAAACAATGTCGACATAAATGCCTTCACGCGTGTTGTTCCAATACGGGTTGTCAAACGGCGGTTCCGTCCCGTTGCGCTGTGTGACCTCGAATTGAAGCGGCGTCAATTTTTTCCGCAGCATCGCTTCCCGCTCCGGATCACGCCAATGTTCTTTTAAAAACGCATCGCGCCCCGAGCCGATCCGGTACAGTTTATAGCGGAGCGGATTTTTCTTATGGTAATCCTGGTGATACTCCTCCGCCGGATAAAACGTGGAGGCCGGCAGGATCTTCGTCACGATCGGTTTGGAGAAACGGCCGCTTTTCTCCAGTTCCTGCTTCGATTTTTCCGCGAGCAGGCGCTGATTTTCGTTGTGGTAAAAAATCGCTGTGCGATATTGCGGGCCGCGATCGTGAAACTGTCCGCCGTCATCGGTCGGATCGATTTGCCGCCAGTAGATGTCGAGCAGCTTTTCATATGGAAATACGTCGGGATCAAAGGTAATTTGCACCGCTTCATAATGTCCGGTCGTTTTCGAACATACTTCTTCATACGTTGGGTTTTCTTTATGACCGCCTGTATACCCGGATATGACGCTGATAATTCCCGGCTGTTCTTCAAATGGCGAAACCATGCACCAAAAGCAGCCTCCGGCAAACGTCGCTAGTTCATATCCCATTAATGGCATTCCTCCTTTACTTATTTATCATATCAAAAAAGGCACCTTCCTCCAAATGGAAAGGTGCCTTTGTCCGTCTCATTATTTCGTTAAATTACCAGCTGGGCCGAAAAATTCGTAATGAATTTGTTCGTCCGAAACGCCCCATTCTTTTAGCGCATGGTAGACGGCCTTCATAAACGGAGTCGGTCCACAGAAATAAAAATCTGCTTCTTTATTCGATACAACTGATTGTATCCAAGGCAAATCAATGAAACCTTCTTTTCCGAAATAAGGATGTTTCCGGTCTTCCTCCGAAGGCGATTGATAGCATACATGATACGAAAATGCCGGATGTTCCGCTAAGCGGCGCAACTCTTGATCGAACGCGTGGACGTTTCCATTGATTGCCGCATGAATAAACGTTACTTGGCGATTAGGTTGACGCGAAACAAGAGTGCTTGCCATGCTGAAAAGTGGAGTAATGCCCACGCCGCCGCTAATGAGCACGACCGGTGTTTCTTTTGACATATCGAGCGTGAAAATACCAAATGGTGCACTTAATTCAAGCACATCTCCTTCTTGAACATGGTCGTGTAAATAGTTGGAGACAATCCCGGCTGGTTTGTCCGCCGTTGCCGCTTCCCGTTTGACGCTAATACGGTAATAGCCTTTTCCTGGCGCATCGGATAAGCTGTATTGACGAATATGGGTATATTGATCCCCTGGAATAGAGACTTTGACACTGACATATTGTCCTGGTAAATACTCGCTAATTTCCCCACCGTCTTCCGGAACGAAATAAAACGATGTAATGACATCGCTTTCTTTTACTTTTTTCTGAACGATGAAACGGCGGAAATCTTTCCATCCTCCGCGTTTGGATGCGGCTTCTTCATATAATTGCGCTTCCGCTTTAATAAATAAATCGGCGATGACCTCATATGCTTCTGCCCAGGCATTGATGATTTCGTCTGTTGCCGCCTCTTTAAGCACTGCTTTAATCGCAAGCAATAAATGTTTGCCGACAATCGGATAATGTTCTGGTTTGATTCCTAAGCTGCAATGTTTATGAGCGATTAGTTCGACGACCGGCGTAATCACTTCTAGCTGATCAATATATTTCGCCGCGTTGTAAATAGCTTGTGCAAGGGCCCGTTGTTGTCTTCCTTGTTTTTGATTTGCATGGTTAAAAATATTGAGCAGTTCTGGATGATTCGAGAGCATGGATTGATAAAACCATCTCGTAATTTGTTCCCCATGCTGTTCAAGCACAGGAACGGTCGCTTTCACAATTTCAATCGTTTGTTTGCTTAAAGTTGTCGCGTTCATTTTTACATCCCCCATAAAACATGTATTTTAAATACATCTTTAATTGAATCACGATTATTTCTTAAAAGCAATATTTTAAATACATCTTTAACAAATTGTTCACAATTTTTGTTGAGGGATGGATTATGATAGAATAGTACTAAAGAAGCTAATTTTAAAGGTGTGAAGTAAATGCAGCTGACGAACTATACAGAATATGCATTGCGCGTTCTTCTTTTTTTAGGGGCACTGGAGCATGGAAAAAAAACAAATATTAAAGAAATCTCGCGCACTTTTTCTATTTCGGAAAATCATTTAAGCAAAATTGTGTATGAGCTCGGCAAACTTGGATATATTGAAACGACACGCGGTCGAAACGGCGGGATTCGTCTCGCCACAGAGCCGGAAAACATTCGAATTGGTACGGTTGTCCGCCAAACGGAAGACAACTTATCCCTTGTCGAATGCTTTGCCGGCCATGGCAATCATTGTATCCTCACCCCGGTTTGCCGGCTGAAATACGTGCTGCACGAAGCGCTCGAGGCATTTTTACACGTGCTAGATTCGTATACATTGGCCGATTTGCTTGCCAATAAACAACATTTACAAGCGATTTTCCGTAAAGAAGAGCAATAATAGTGTAAAGGAAAAGCGAATCGTGCTATAAGCAAAGATGCAAGAGGAAATGAGAGTAGGAAAAAATTCATCCCGCTTTTATCGGTTGTCTTCCCCGCAATCTAGTTTTTCGCCGGCTGCGGCGAGATGAATCGTTCAATATGGACAGCGGCATGAATCATAGCCCAGATCGATAAATCCTTTGTTTGTCACATTTCGCAAAATATATTAATATTAAAGAGGTGCGAAAAAATAAGCGATAATGAAATGGAGGTAACAATGAAACACGTACAAGATACATTACCATCTTATGTAAAAATCGAAAACGGTGAACTTTGGCTTACTGAAGATGACCGCGAAAACTTAAAAATCAGCTATCGCATCAAAGACATTATTTTCTCGGAGCCGTCGGACTTCCAACATGTGATGATTTTAGATTCCTACGATTTCGGCCGTATGCTCGTTCTTGACGGAGTGGTGCAAACGACATCGATCGACGGCCATATTTATAACGAAATGATTTCCCATATTCCGCTGCAGCTGCATCCAACAGCGAAAAAAGTGTTGATTATCGGTGGCGGCGATTGCGGTGCGGCGAAAGAAGTGGCGAAATATCCACATATTGAAGAAATTCATATGGTAGAAATTGATGAAAAAGTAGTGCAAGCGTGCAAGGCACACTTGCAAGAAGTGTCGGGCAACTTATCCGATCCGCGGGTCAAATTTATTTATGATGATGGTGTTGCCTTTGTCAAGGAACATGAAAACGAATATGATGTCATTATTATCGATTCGTCCGATCCGGTCGGTCCAGCCGAGGCACTCTTTTCGCGAGATTTTTACGCCAATGTCCGTCGCGCATTAAAAGAGGACGGACTAATGGTGTGCCAAAGCCAGTCTCCTATTTTCCATTTAGAGATTTTGCGGCGGACGTATAACAATATTGGCGAATTATTTCCGCATGTAAAAGTATATACAGCGACAGTGCCTACCTACCCAGGCGGATTATGGAGCTTCACGATCGGCTCGACCAAACCGCTCTCCTTCCCGGAACAAGCCACCATTCCAGGCGATACGAAATATGTGAATGAAGGCATATTCAAGCAATGTTTCGAGCTTCCGCAATTTTTGAAAACCGCATTGGAAAAATAAAAGAGCAGTCTACAATTATCAAGACTTAAATTATAAATAAAGGAGAGCACATATTAGTCTATAATATGTGTTCTCCTTTTATCTTTTATTAAAATAAAACCCTTGTTAGTTGAGTAACAGAAAATGCTACCTAATTTATGGATAAAATTTTATTAGTTAGGTATTAGATTCCGAAAAAACCATTTCATCATTGGGGGAGTCACAATCGTTGTAACCAATATCACAACAACAATGACAGCAAACATATCTTGCGTTAGTAGTTTAGATTCTAAACCAATAGTTGCAATAATTAGTGCTACTTCCCCCCTGGACACCATTGCTGAACCTATTCCTAGTGAGCGATTCCAATTGAATCCAGCCAATTTTGCCCCAACAGATGCACCAATTAATTTTGTTAGTATGGCTATTATACTTAATAAAACAATTAGACCTAAATTTTGAGTAATACCAGAGAATTGGGCAGTGACACCAATAGAAGTAAAGAATACAGGAACAAAGATAGAATAACTAATCGTTTCAACCTTCTCAAATACCTCATTTTTGAAGTTTGTTACACTGATAGCCACACCTGCTATATATGCTCCGATTATTGCAGCGACCCCTGTGTATTCTGCTAGGTATGCATAAACAAAACAGATAATTAGAGCAGACGAAATTACAGTTTCTGTTACTTTTAATGATGAAAACTTATTCAAGAACCAAGGAACTACTTTCCAACCAACCAAAATGGCTCCTGCGAAAAATAATATTTTCTTTAAAATAACCGTTGTTAAATTAACATCTCCACCAGCAAAACTCATTAAGAATGCCAAAGCAATAATTCCTACCACATCATCGATGACAGCTGCCCCTAAGATAGTGGTTCCTTCGCGGCTATTTAATTGATCCATCTCTTTAAGCGCCTGAACGGAAATACTTACACTGGTAGCCGAAAGCAATAGCCCTAAAAACCAAGATTGCATCGTGGTAAGATTCAACATTATTCCAACCAAATAGCCCAAAACAACTGGTACAATAATACCACCAAAACCTACGAAGGTGGAGGATTTCCCAGTTTGTTTAAATTCATCAATATCTGTTTCTAACCCAGCAATAAACATAAGCAAAATCACACCGATTTGACTTAATTCTGCTAAGGTTTCTGTCTCATTCACTAATCCTAAAACTGATGGACCTAATACAATCCCAATCAGGAGTTTACCAAGAACTGAAGGCTGCCCCAATCTTACACTTAGGCTCCCAGCTATTTTGGCAGCAACTAAAATGATGGCTAACTGCAGTATTAACACCTAAAAATCCCCACCCTTCATTGTTTATGATTTTCTTCAAACTAAAAAAAGTCTGTCACCAAAGGACATAGTTATCCCTTGGTGACAGACTCCCCCTAAAATACTTTAGTATTAATAATTTTTTGTTATTGTATCATACTTTAGGTAAGATTTCACTTTCCATTGCTTTTCTACTGAACATAATATCCTCTAATCATTATAGTATAGTTAACGAATCCTACTCTTTTATTGTAGGGCGCGTTTTGCCACGATGGAAACGGTAATATCATCGGCCGGCGGATTATGCAGCCCGGCGCGGACGTCACGATAGTAGCGCTGCAGCGGATTATCTTCAAATAAACTTTGTCCCCCAACAATGCGCATCGCTAAGTCAACGACATTTATCGCTGTATTGGTTGCTGTATATTTTACTGCTGCCAGCTCTTCCTTCATCTCTGTTCGTTTTTCTGGATAACGATCCCACTGGTCAGCGATGGCATACATAAAGTGGCGTGCATTCATCAATTGTATGTCCATTTGCGCGATTTTCCGCTGCACTTCCGGCACTTCGGCAATCGGATGAGACAAGCTGTTTGGCTGGTATGTTTTTGCAAACTGGATCGCTTCATTGCGCGCGGCAATCGCAATGCCTAAATAGCAGGCAGGGATATGCAAAAGCCATCCTTGCGCCGGCTGGCCAGCCTTTGGCTTGCCCAGTATTTCGACAAGCGCCTCTTCTTCGACTTCAACGTTGTCTAAAACGATGTCATCGCTTCGCGTCGCCCTCATCCCAAGCGTATTCCACGTTTTTTCGATCGTTAAGCCGCTTGCTGTTTTCGGCACAAGAAAATTGCCGACCTCCCCCGTCGCTTTGATCGTCGCGGAAATAATAAAATAATCGAGTGCCGGAGCGAGCGAGGCAAATGTTTTCCGTCCGGAAATCACCCAGCACCCGTTGCGAAATTCAGCGGTCGTTTCCGGCTTTCCGCCGCGCGCCGGGCTGCCGGTCGCTTTTTCGGAATGAGCGCTGTTTAATAGTACCTGCTTTTCTACTACTTCACGGCAAATTCGTTCCAACACCAATGGCGGCCATCTTTTCGTTACGGCAAGGCTTAATAAAATTCCTAAATGCCAGCCAAGCGACAATGCGGTCGCGCCGTCGCCTTGGGCGATCGTTTCTTGAACAAGAAGAAATTCATATAAAGAAATTTCTTCGCCCCCATATTGTTTCGGAACGGTAAGGGACAGAAAGCCCGCTTGTTTTAAATCATGGAAATTGGCAAACGGAAATTCGCCGTGTTCATCATGCCAGGCTGACCGCTCGTGAAACTTGGCGGCCAGATCGCGCGCCTGTTCGTATAAATTTCGCTCCCGCTCCGTGCGCAATAACAAATGATACAGCTCGTTCATTCGTTCTCCCCTTCTTTTCTAGTATGTTTTTATTTTACCTGTTACAGGGCGGGGAGGAAACCAATATGTGTCTTACAGCGCAAAGAAATGGCGGACATAGCGGTCGTCGTCACGATGGTAAAACTCGTTTTTGGTTTGATCATACATATATTCTTGCTTCCACGTGTCTGCGTAACGGACGATATGGCGGATAGCACGGATGATGTCATACACCTCTTCGTTTGTCATAATCGGATGAAGCGAGACGCGCACCCATCCTGGTTTGACAAACAAATTTCCTTGCTCGACTTGCTTCATCAATGTTTTGGATTGTTCTTTATCAATGCCAAGCAAATAATGGCCGTACGGGCCAGCGCATGAACAGCCGCCGCGCACTTGAATCCCAAAGCGGTCGTTTAACATTTTGACAACGAGATTATAATGCATTCCTTCAATGATAAACGAGACAATGCCAAGCCGGTCTTCCCGATGTCCTTCTAGCACACGGACGCGTGGAATTTGTTTTAAATGCGATAGCAGCAGGGACGTTAATTCCTTTTCCCGCTTCTGTATACGCTCGACTCCCATTTTCTCTTTTAAGCGAATGGCAAGCGCCGCTTTGATCGTTTGCAGAAACGGCGGCGTTCCCCCGTCTTCCCTCGTCTCAATGTCTTCAATGTATTTATAGTTTCCCCATGGATCGGTCCATAGAACCGTCCCTCCCCCTGGATGATCAGGGACGCGGTTTTGATACAGCCGCGCATCGAAAATAAGCACCCCTGCGCTTCCCGGTCCCCCTAGAAATTTATGCGGTGAAAAATAAATAGCGTCTAGTTTTTCAAGCGGGTCAGCGGGATGCATATTGATCGCGACATAGGGAGCGGAAGCGGCAAAATCGATGAAGCAAATGCCGCCGTGTTCATGCATAATTTTGGCCAGGAGATGATATGGGGTTTGGATGCCCGTCACATTGGAGCAGGCAGTAAAAGCGCCGATCTTTAACGGACGGTGGGCGTATGTCTGCAGCAGTTCACGCAAATGGTCAACATCTACATCCCCATTCGCAGTTGGACGAATCGTGACTACTTCCCCAATCGTTTCCGCCCACGATAGCAAATTCGAATGATGCTCCATATGCGTCACAAAAATAACGGGGCGTTCGTCATCGGCAAGGGAAAGGCGTGTTTTCCATTGTTCAGGCACCCGCAAACCTAAGAGCCGTTGCAATTTATTGACGGCACTCGTCATGCCCGGCCCTTCCATGATAATCACGTCATGTTTTCCGGCGTGCACGTGATGTTTAATGATTTCTTTGGCATATTGGTACGCTAACGTTATTTTCGTGCTTGTAATATTGGACTCGGTGTGGGTATTCGCCACCAATGGCCCAAGCTCCTCGATGATTTTTTCTTCAATCGGTCGATACAGGCGGCCGCTTGCCGTCCAGTCGGCATAAATCAGCTTCTGCTCGCCAAACGGTGTGGAAAACGTAAAATCGGTGCCGATCGTTGCTTCACGAAATGGGCGGAAATATGTCTCTAAATCTCCGCGGCATGTAAACGTCGTTTCCCCTATTGTTGCTTTAATTTCCATCGGCCTCCCCCTTTCCTATATTCATAAAGTATGTCACAACCATCGTTTGGTCCATAAAAAAATCCGCCTGATCGGGGCGGATTTCCTACACTTTTTTCGTTACCTCCTTTGGCTCGGAAGTATCGTCCCTTTTTCCCGAAAATTATCGACTGTAACTCATTTTTATTTTTCGTTTGAAAAATCGAGGTTTTCCACTTATTTCCCTAATCAATTTATTATTCATTTTTACTCATTTTCACTTATTTGTGTGGTCAAGCATGTGGTCAAGCGTGGTCACACAAAAAAGCGGGAGCAATCCCGCTTATTTTTTTATCCAGTATATTTGCATAGCACTTCATGCGGAACGTCATATTCCTTGCACCACTCCTCTAATTTTGCTTTTCGTTCCGGCGAAACAGTGTACCACAATAAAATTGGCTCCCCTACTCCTTGTTTTTGCATCACCCGAAATAAAGAAGCATATTTCTTGATTTTGCTTCGATTCTTTACCATTTTTTGCTGGACATCCACTTCCACAAAATACGTCATATCATGATAAGTGAATCGGGCATCAGAGATAATGCTATATTCTTTCCCATTTTCCTTCCACGTCACCGGACATTCTACTCGCCAGTCTTTTGGATAGTGGTAAAAGATGTACACATCGTTCCGCATGAGGTGGTGTTCGATTTGACTGTTCTTTCGAAATTCTCGATCGGAACCAACCGCTTCCCGCCCTTTTTTATTCAGGTAGTAAGCGTATTCGCCTAAATAGACATGATTCAAGTATTTCCGCATCCGGTATAAAATCCGATTCATCATGCGGACATCCGAAATGCCTAGTATCATTTGTAATTGGCTGCGCTTTAGGCAACCCAATTTATCCAAAGTGAACAAAATCTTCTGTTCCCTCATTTTTGCCTTTTCTCGGTTTTGCAACTTGATACCTCCCTAATCGTTTCATCATTTCTTCGTCGTCAATCAGCGGTGTTTGTACGATCTTCATTTCATGCGTTTTGATAATCGCCCGCCCCGGAAAAGCACTAGGTAATTTTTCCGCGCCATAATCGTCTATTGCTACTTGTGAAGCATATCCCGTCGGCAAACGAAACGATATTTTTATGTCAGCATTTTGTTTGATCTGACGCGGCAACGTATCCGCAGTGGGATATTGCGTACAAAACACAAGCCGGAATCCAAGTGCGCCGCCAATACGAGCGACTTCCGAAAGGACGTTTTGACAATAGGAAAGAATGTTTTTCATGGTCTTGTTCATGTGTGGTTCGGGAACAAGTTGCGCTGCTTCATCGACAATGATGAATAGACGCTTTTTATACGGACTATGCACGACATTCGTCCAATGATTTTGTTTGAATTCGGTCATTTTTTGTTCGAGTAAAGACTTTACCTTCTCTAATACTTCTAACGCCTCAAATGGGTCGCTAGCCACGTCGATGACTTGCCGTAAATAGCGATAACGTTCAAATTCAAGTCCGCCCTTCATGTCGATGATAAAGAATTCCACATCTTCGGGATGGTGTTCAATTAAATATGTCATCATAACCTTGAGAAATACAGTTTTTCCGAATCGAGCTGTTCCAGAGTTCGTCATATGCGGTGTTTTATCAAAGTCATGAAAGTGCCATCCTTTCTCATTCTTCCCAAGCGGCACCACCCACCCTTCTTGGTCGGGAACATCTTTGTACGGCACCAAATCGGGAATAGTGGAACGAAATACATCGACGTAGAGCCATTTCTTGAATGTTACTTCTACCGGAGCGTCTAGTGTAGCGGAGATGATTTCTTGGAGTGGTTCTAATACTTTGGAAGGCAATCCAACTGGGACACGATAGGTGTATCGGTCAAAATTGTCGTGCTGTTCCTTTTTGATGAGCTTCGGATAGACAAATTCTTTCCCTTCGATGGCACCCACTTTCATGTTTTTAAATACCTTCTCGATTGCCATTCTGTTCTTATCATTTTTCCGTGTGCCTACCCACAATGCTGCAGCACTACTGACAAGCGGTATAGCAAACAGTTCCCACATAAAAACCCTCCTAAAAAAGAGAAATTGTTCCAAACAGCAGGAACAATGTAATCATTGATGTTATCGCATTTTTCTCGTACCAACCATCGTTCCAGCGTGGGCTTATGGTTAGGCCTCACATTAAGAAAGAATTAGACAACATACGAAAGAAATAGAACAAGCTAGCCATGATTCCAGCGTTCATTCCAAGTGTCAGTACAAAGAGCACCTTTTCCGCGTCCACTAGTCCCTTGTTCTCTGCAAGGGCCATTCCGACGAAAACAAGCCCTGTACCAATGATTCCGATCATCTGTTACACCTCCTTATAGGGATAGTGAACTCGTCTTCGTCGCTTTCCAATAAATAATGCAGCAATAACGGTCTGGATAAGGTGACGTATTCCACATCGTCAAAGTAGCCTAATTCCTTGCCTATTTCTTCGTAAATTGAGTAATAGCCGCTGTATTCTTCATCATCGACTTCAAAACGCTTGATGTAGTTAAAAAGGATGTTCTTTTCTGCTTTGGTATTTGCAGATTCGTACAATTCGCGAAGATAAGCGGAGCTATGGAGATATGGAGTGTGGCGCAAATACTCAAAAACAGCGCTTTTTCTTCGTTCCAACCATCATTCCTCCCTTCGTTCTTGATACAGCATATGACGAACAGCTTGGGAGATATGACTTTTAATTTCCCTATTTGGGAACTAAAAATTCCTTGCAGGAATATAACGATACAAATGGAATGAATGATATGGGTGATATAGATGAAGCATCAAATAGAGGAATTTGAGTTAGAAAGCCGAATCGGGGAATGGTTAGAAAAAAGCGGGTATCGGAAGGATTATGTAGCCAAAAGATTGGGGGTAGGGATACGGCAGCTAAACAAATACATTAATGGGGACAGTTTTCCGTCTGTGCCGCGTTTGTTTATGATGGCGGAACTATTCGGATGTACGGCAGATGATTTGTACAGAAAAAAAGCCCCTAAACCGTAGGGGCTTCTTGCCATTCTGCAATCATTTGTTCCGTTTGTTTTAGACCATCAAGCCAATATTCCACGAGTTTCACGCCGTCAATCAGTTCTATATTTAACCCTTCAGCAAACTTGCGGGCGTTTTCGCTAAAGGAACCGGTTGTGATGACATATCCACCTTTCGCTCCCTGCTTCACCATGTTGGAATGTAAGCGAGCGATAGGCTCGTAAGACATATCTCCTTCATAACACTTCACTTGGCCTAAATACAACCCATCGTCGCGTCGATGTTCAAAATCCACGCCAAAATCTCCGCTTGCAGGGCTTACCCATGTACTGCCGCCGTATTTCTTTTCCATGACTCGAGCGCAAAAGGTCTCGAATTGTAGCGGGTCCTGTTTAATATATATCCGTGAGTATTTAACGGGCTTCCCGTTTGGATTGTTCTTCTCTTTGCAAAAACGGAGGTAAAGCCCCATAGCGAGTGTTCGTTTCATTTCCAAGCTACTTTCCATCTGTTCGGCAATTAAGGAAGTTTGATATTCATGTCGTCGTTTGGTAATCCAAAAATGAATAGCAGCAACAAGCAATACCATTCCTAGTGCGATTTCTAATACAAACATGATTCCCACTCCTTCTGCTTTAGGATAGGCAAAAAGGAGTGGGATTATACGATCTCAAATAAATTCACTCACTAATGAGGCATCCAATTCTTCTCTAGTCACTGGTGCCGATACACTTGGTTGAACGTTCCACCCTTCCATATCCCTTTGAATGAGCCGTTTGATATAGGCGGAAAAATTAGTCCGTTTCATTGCATGATCGTACAAACTTTTTTGATCGGGGTCATCGAGGTTAAAGGCTACCGGCTTCCTAACGATGTTCATATAGATTCCTCCCCACAGTGTAGAACCCCACGGCATTGGCGTAGATCGGTGCATGATATTGATTATTTAGTACCGGACGGAGTAATTGAGCGTGCGGAAAATATGCTCGTATCGGTGCTAGCAACTGTTCAGCAATGCCGCCGACGAGAAAGACGCTGTCCTCCTTTTTCCAACGTTTTGACATACGGGAGTAAATACCTCGCGCCAACTCATGCAAATCCTTGTTCCGTATGGTATTGAATCCGAAAGGCAGCGTTTCTGAATCACGGTTGACGTAGCGCATATCGAGCAACGTCGCACAATTTACAGTCGCACTACCGACATCAATAATCCGATGAAGCCCCAGCGTGGGATTGCTTAAAAACGCCGTTGCCCCCTCTGCTGCCACTTCGCATTTTGCAATTGTGAATGTCTTTGTTACTCCATTGACCGTTAGAGTATGTGTACCAAGTAACATGTTCTTGATAGCCGCTTTTTCATCTGGCGTGTGCTTACTAATTGGCTGCCCTACTACAATTTCGTATGTCGTGGAATTGGAATAGCGGTGCAGAGCAAGTAACACCCTCATTTTTGCGTCATCATGCGCCTTGCTATCCCCCATGATTGAGCCGCCAAAATCACTCTCGATTAAAGCGAGTGTTCCCGCAAAACCTTTTCTTCCGTTATACTCCCACACCATTCCGTCGCCGTGATTGTTTTCAAGATTGCGTTCTTGGTACTCTCCAATCGCCGCACAAAACTTATCCAAGCCTAACGGACCAGCGACTTTTACCTCACTGTTTCCGGCATCTAAGCCGACAATCATGCTTTCACCTCCGGTAGTTATTCACTAGTGAATCACTAAACAACATTGACAAGCGAGAAGTGATTAACTAGTGATTCACTTGTGTTATAGGTTTATGGTGGATTGCTTGGTTATTATGTCATTAAATTTCATAAAAATATGTCATAAAAATTCACGAAGGAATGAAACATACTGACAGCGAAAACATAAAATGAGGTGTATAGATATGTTTTTAAAAAGTAGAATCGGTGAACAAATTGAAAGGAGCGGATATAGAAGGGATTACATAGCGAAGCAAATCGAGGTTAGTTATCGACAACTAGCCAAGTACATATCAGGGGAAAGCTTCCCAACTGTTCCAAAACTCTTTGCATTAGCACGACTACTTGGTTGTAAAGCAGATGATTTGTACGAAGTATTAGAGGAGGATGTACATGAGTAAATTCGTTAAACTGAACCAACGTTATGCCGTTTTAGAGTATCCTGTCACACTAAAAGAAATGGAGGAAATCTCGAAAGAGTTTCCGAAAACGGAACGCACCTTTTATGAGTATGCGTTCAAGGCGTTGAGAAAAGTCATGAAGGAAGATGAAAAGATTTATTCGTTTAATGTTGCGGATCCGTCATTAACAAAAACCGGATTCATTGTGGTCGGTGAACACAACCTTTATTTTGTGGCGATGAAAGGCGGATTGTTTGGCGGAGCGGAAGCGGAAGTGGTGAAATATGCGGACATCAAGAGTGTGGACTTCGATATAATTAAATCTCCAATCGCTCTCATGAACACGGGTATTATTTATTTAGAAATGAAAGGACTGCTGGGAAGCAAAAAACGCACGATTCGCAATATCCCGGATTATAATATTGATTCCATAGTCAAAGCGATTCGTGAACGAATCAGCGTGAAAGCATAAAAACAGCCCCTCTCAAATGAGAAGGGCTTTTCATATGGAATCATTCTCGTCGTCCTCGTTGAAAAAGGGATATTTCATGAGCATTTTTTGAAATTTACCTTCATCCTTGATCGGAAGCCGACGCTGAGATTTGTAGTAGCATCTTCGGTGAATGATGGTATTTATCAAATCGAGGAAAACCTTATCGTCCGGATGGACAACCTCTGAACACACGGGACAACGCAGTCGGCCGACAATTTCGAACATACCTACTTCCTCCTAAAACAGCATTCATTCGATAAATACCACATTGAATTGTAACTTCCTGCTTTTATTTCCATGGTAAATAACTATATAATTTTCTTGTACTAAATACTAAAAAAGGGGAGGCATTTCATGAGACACTTAAAAGCATTGGTTTCTGTTGTTGCTGCTTTGATTTTTATGCTTGTTCCAATGAGTGGAACAACTAATGCCGCGACAAAAAATCTGTACGTCCACTTTATTAATATTGGACAAGGAGATTCTATCTACATTAAAGCGCCAAACGGTGAGGATATCCTCATTGATGGAGGAAACAACAGTAAAGGTGATGATGTAGTTGCTTATCTAAAAAAGCAAAAAGTTGATGACATTGAAATCATGATTGCAACACATCCAGATGCAGATCATATAGGCGGTCTTGACACAGTATTATCCGCATTTCGTGTAGAACGAGTTTATGCACCAAAAGTAAGTCATACATCACAAACTTATAAAGATTTTCTAAACGCCGTGAAACGCGAAGGATTAAAAATCAAAACTGCTCAAAAAGGAGTTTCTCTCGGTTTAAAAGGCGTTTCAGCAGTATTCGTTGGTCCGGTTAAATCCTACAGCACAAGCGATACAAATGATTGGAGCGCCGTTCTAAAACTTACATACGGAAAAAAATCTTTCCTATTTACCGGTGATGCTGAAACAAAAGCAGAAGCAGATATGATCGCTTCTAAACAAAATTTGAGAGCTGATGTGTTGAAAGTAGGGCATCATGGCGCAAGAACATCGACTAGCGCAGCTTTCTTGAAAGTAGTGAAACCGACCTATGCAGTTATCAGTGTTGGAAAAGGCAATAGTTATGGTCATCCAACCGCTGAGGTATTAAATCGCTTAAAAAGCTATAAAGTCAAGATTTTCAGAACTGATCTGCAAGGCACAATTATTGCGAAAACTGATGGAACAAATTTATCTTTTAACGTTAAGCCGACAACAAGTGGAACCACACCGCCTACCAAGCCATCAGCCCCATCCTATAAGTTAACAGCTAGTGTAGATAACAAAAATCCTAAACAGAACAGCACGATTCATCTAATCGTTAAAGGACTTCCAAGTGGCACTTATAAAGCAGTTTTCCACTACAAGAGCAAGGACACTGTTTATACTGGTACGATTAACAAACCATTAGCTGTAAAAATCGGTCGTGCTACAAAGGGCTATACTGTTAAAATTGATATAACGGCCACTTATAAAGGAAAAACATATAAGACACAAACTTCATTCACTCCTAGATAAAATGAAGAGGATGTGAACATAAGAGTGAAGTATATTATTGATCGTTTTGAAGGCGATTTGGCTGTTTGTGAAGCTGAAGACGGAAAAATGGTAGATATCGAAAAAAGCAAGCTTCCTAAGAACGCTGATGTCGGTGATGTGATCATATTGGAAAATGGTCATTTTCGTGTGGACAAAGAAGAAACAGATAAACGAAGAAAAGAAATTGAGGATTTAATGAACGAGCTGTTTGAAGATTAAAAACCAAAGCCCCCTCTCGAATTGAGAAGGGGCTTTTCAATTTTATAAGGAAAATGACACAACTTAAACGATGAAACAAAAAAGTACGCAATTCACTCTTTGTTTGAATACATCACCATTGAAGTCGTCGATCCGACCAAAATGGGAAAATATCCAAAAACGCCGAAGCTCAAAATTACAGACTACCGTTTTCGGTAGTCTTATTAATAAATTCGTTTAACTTTATTACCAAATTTCTGTTCCATTTCAGGTATAACGTCATAAAAACTTTTAAATCTATTGGGAAAATGCCCATTATTTGCTTTCATTTTAAGAAATAATTCATTACATTTAGGTAAATCTATCAAACTATATTCACTGTATGCAAAGTATAAAATAGCAAGAGATCCTGCGACCTTTACACCATATTCTTTTGCTCTTTTGCGAGGTGCTTGGTCATCAGTAAATAATACACAATTATTGTAAGCAGCATAAATTAATGATGATGCTTCTCCGTCTCCTAATTTAGCCTTAGTTCCAGGGACATGGGGATATTTTTTGGATAACCTATAATAGTCAGCTAGAGCTTGTCTACCTTTAAGAGTAGCTACAGTCAGCCATCCTTCATCTATTGCATTCTGAACATCTTGAGAAACATCTGGTTTTTTTAAAGCTTCTTCTTGAACAGATACTGTGATTATGGGTATTCCTCTTAATGTTTCTTTTATCAAGTAAAATACATTAGCTTTAGAAAAGTGAGAAAGAACAGTATTGTCTAAAACAGCTGGTCCGTTAATAAATTGAGAAATCATATATCATCCCACTCCATTTCTGTGGGATATTCTCTATCTGCTTTTTCAACTATATGTTGCAAACTCAATTGTAACTCTTCCTCTAAAGGCTTTAAATAGTAATCAATGAACACAGATCGACTAATATTTGCTTTATGGTACACATTAACAAGTAATTCAAAAAAGCTTGGTGAAATATATGATTGTAAAGGAGCAATAAATGGAGCAGGGTCTATACCCTCATCCTCACAAATTTTTCTGGCTCCAATTTTTCCTTTTGTACTTTGCTTTTTATATTTATCAAAATCTTCTCGCGTAATAAATCCTAATGTATATAATCTTAGCGCCATCGCAATAAAACTTACCTGATACTTTGCGCTCAACAAGACGATATTTTTTTTATTAATATATTTTAGATTTTCACAGTCAGTTATAATATCTTCTTCTGGCATCAAAAAATTGGCCGCAAAGAAATCTGCTAGTATTTCTTTTGTATCCTTTTTTTGATAATGCTCTGGGTAACATATATCCATTAATGAATCTTCATCAAATAAAACATGAGATAGTTCATGTGCGGCTGTAAAGTTTTGCTGACCTAGTACTCTTTTTTTATGAATTAACACTAATTTATTATCATCTTTTCTCAGATACATCCCAGTAGCACTAGTTTTCCCTAAATCAATAGTAACTACAAAACAGTTTTCTCTTTCTAAAAAACTAAAAACGGGCTGTCGGATCGGCCCGCTTTCCAATCCATATTTTTGTCTAACGGCAATAGCGCGACTCTTAGCCAACCAATATAAGTTATTGTTTTTATAAATTTTTGAATAGATCTCCAAAACAACCACCCACTATTAGCCGAGACTATCCAAGTATTTTAGTTCCTCAATTTTATTTATAAAATCTAAACCAAAATTAATGGCTTTCTTTAAATCAAGATCTAAGTCACCTTGGGTTCTAAGTCTCGCCTCTACCGATGAACTTTCGGAGATGGTTTCAATCCCTAGTAATGCCAAAGGAGAAACATTAAGCGCTTCAGAAATCGCTTCGAGTTGAAGCTCATTCACCTCTTCTAAACCGTTTTCAAGTCTGAATAACTCTTCTTGCGATAACCCACACAATGATGAAAGCGCCTCCAAAGAGAGACCATTTCTTTCTCTCAATGCTATTAGCTCCTTCCATTTACCGAACAATTGAACCACCTCCTACTCGTCTTATGTAAGAACACCATTTCTTTATTTATTATTTATTACAATCCTATTTTCATTTTATACATAAATCGTTAAACTGTAAACAGGTGATAAGGAGCGAAACAAAAAAACTGCTGCAAAGATAGCTCTTTTGTGGTTTACTTGTCATATGTATGCTTCCGCGTGGATACGGACAATAAAGCAACAGGAAAACAATAGAAAATTAAATAATTTAAGTCCCTCTCTCATGAGAAGGGCTTTTTGCATTATTCTGCCACACAAAAAACAAAAAAGTCCCTGCCAGACGGCAGGGGATACGAATGAGAAGGGACGTTTTTAATATCCTTTTGACTTTAATACTGCTTGCAATTTTTTTCTTGTATCAGGGCCGTATACTCCATCGATTTCATACGGCAAGTACACCATTTGAAATCTACGAACTGCATCCTCGGTTTTCGGTCCGTATACCCCATCCGCTTCCCCACACTTGAAGTAAACAGCATTTAGAGCGTTTTGGAGCAGTTTAACGTCAGGTCCTTTTGAACCGCGCTTTAAGATACCAGAAGGGAGTGGGTACTTATATGCTGACTGAGGTTTTTTAGGCGCATCCGGCTTTGGTGTATATGCATTTTTAGCTTTCCCTAGATTGATAACTTGTCCGACTTTCAAGTTTCTTGGATCCACTCCAGGATTAGCAACAATCAGGTCTTCCACTGTAATTCCTCCGGCCCCGTCTTTATGCGCGATACTCCAGAAAGTATCTCCCTCCTGAATCACATATGTGTCTGGAAGTGGTGAAGGTTTACTCGGAGTTGTCGAACCCTTCCATTGAATTGCTTTTCGATAATCATATACACAGCATGCTTTCCAGCTATACCCTGGCATCTCATTGTGGGACTTATCTTCTTTACCAATGTTGTCAGCCACTAAAGCTGCATGTAATTCGGTAATAGATCGCATAGCTGGTTCAGACAACTTATCGTATCGATAATCGCCAATAACACAAATTCCTAGTGAGAAGTTGTTGCTGTTACCGACGTGATACGACTTTTTAGCGATATCGACGCAGTAATAAATTGCCGCACGATCATTAATTACTTTATTTGGATCGATAACAAATGCATAACCGATTTCTGGCCATCCATTTGTACGAACGTGATAATCTGCAAAAGCTCGAACGTTTGAACCTTTTAAATTTAGTTTCGTGAGGGAATGATGCCATACCCGTGTTGTAATTGCTTTTACGCCGCCATTTCGCATGTTATACTGCCCTTTATGTGGAAGTTTCCCCCTCATATCAATCAATTGTGGTAGTTGTTCGAACTTATATCTCATGTAAATGCCCCCTTTTGATCTGAAAATTAATAAAGAGCAACGTTTCCGCTGCTCTTTACGATAATCCATGTTTCTCTAGAACCTCTTTTTGTTTGCGACCCTTTTTGCTTAAATAGTTGTTTTTCCATGCAACATAGATAGCAAAAATACCGGAAACGACCGCAACAATGTCGTTTGCGAGGTCATCAGAAATCGTCTGATATCCAAGCATATTCAGTACAGCATTGACAACAGTAATAACCAACAAGACAAAACGCGCTACACTTGCTTTATCCATGTCCCTCATCCTTTCAAATAATTGAGTAACGAAAAAATAAAAGTGACCGCCAATGCACTGACGCTCACCCAAAAAGCCCTATTTGCTCGCTTATCATCTTTTATTTCCCTTAGTTCCTTTTCCATATTTTTAAATCTTATTTCTGCTTCTGGCCTCGTAATGAAGTTTGTTGTGAATGTATCAAGTTTCTTTTCAATTCTTTTCAACCCTTCCGTCAGCGATTCCAGTTGGGTTTCTAATTTTGCAATTCTTTCGTAGTCTTTTTGCTCCAACGGAAAAACCTCCTTGAATCAAAATAAAAAAGCCCTATTCAGGGCTTCGGATTAGGTTATCTTGACGAAACACTACCGCCGAGAAAAACCACGGGTTTCCGTAAGGATGTGAATTTGTCGCAGACTTCATCAACCCTTGTTTTCAATAGATGAATTTGACAAATGTTTTGGTGATCGTGGTAAAGGCACTTTTTACAAACCTTTTTAGGATTGCTAGACGCCATAATACCTAGAATTTTCTTAAAAGCGTCTCTTGTGTTCTTCCTCACCTTTATTAACCGTTTTCAAACTATTTAGTATATTCATTATGATACATATTTAGCTACATTTTATCAATCTGTATAACCTTCCGCACGCAACATCGATTGATACGGCTCCGGCACATCAGAAAGTCGTTTCATTCCGTGTTCGGCAAGGTATTCACTGCCCTTAATTGACCGTTTTCTACTTTATAATTCGAGAGATTCATCAACGTATCTTCATTGACCGTGAAAAAGTAATCGTAGTCATAACCAAGCGGAATTAAATTTTTTCCGGCGATAGAATCGACAATGTTCCCGTCTGTATCGACTTTGACATATAACGAATACACGTTACACCACCCCTACGATGGCAAGAAATCCGTTTGGTATTTTCGAATAACACGGCCGTATGCCGCGCAATTCGGGTCGCTTGTTTTCATTTTTAAGTACACCGCGTATGTCGAGCCGTCCGGCGTACCCAAATCAATAACAAGGTTTTTTGCGTCCCCAACATCATCGACGCTCGTTTTCGTTGTGCTTGCTGTGGCAAGAATTTCGTCACTGCCGGCGTGTTCAATATAAATATCCACGCTTGCACCCGTTTGACTGTAATGAACGACTTCGAACACAACGTAACGCGCTTGGCGTGTAAACGTGTAAACTTGACAAATACCTCCCGTTGTAGAGTTTGTCGCGAAATAACGTCCGACGATGGACGTATCTACTAAAAAGAACGGGTCGGAACTGTCGAGTCCAAAGCTAACATTCAATTTTCCGCCTGTAATAAGTGCGTAACCATCGTCGCGCTCCACGCGTATAAGCCCGCGATGTACGTCGATTCCACCGCTTCCGATATGCACGAAACGGTTAAAATCCTCCGGGCTAATATACCAGCTTCCTGTATGGTCATGATAAATGTTTGTGTCGCTATACAAGCGCTTTAATTTTAGCGTCAGATTGCCTTCGTTATCTGTAATATCTTTAAGCGCTTTTTGTACTTGCGAAAAACTCGCCATGTAGTCCGATGCTTTTTTCAGGACATTACCTAGCACGATAGAAGGTGATTTATTGGATTCTGGATAGTCGGTGATCTCCAAGATTCGCACAATAAGGTCAATGTTAAGCGGTTCATAAATCAAATAAATCTCGTCGCCTAGTTCGTATTCATAAAGGGGAACACCGTTATTCAGCAGTTCGGTAACTTCTATTTCAATAGAAACTTCCGGCTCGTCATTGATAACACGTTGAAGTTTTTCAAGTAAAACGGCGGAATTGGTTATTTTGTCATCGTAGTACGGCTTTGCGTGACGAATACCGAATATAGCTGCGTTTGGTGAAGTGTATTCGGCTGTGCAAGTATACAATTCGTCACCTTTACGCAAACGGTAAACATCGAACGTTTTTTCGTTACCCGTTGAAGAACATCGAACCCAACCTTTTGCGGTATTTTTTCCGGTGGAAGGGCGATGATTGGAGTCGTCTCCCTTAAACGTAGCGACAATAGTGTGATTTCCTTCGGGCGCATTACGGAACAAATCAACACTTTTTAAAGTCGGTGTTTTGTTCCATGTACTTACTCTCTCTTTTTTATCTCCGTCAAGAGTAAATTCCCATACTCCGCCTGTATCATCAGCCCAATACCAAAAACGAATACCGGTGCCGGTATAAATCATTTTGAATGTCGCTCCAACTTGCTTCGTGTACCAATACGGGTCGGTTGTGTCTTCCCAAGTTCCTGTTCGATCTTCGAGATTTTTAGACTCACCGCTAATAATGTCCTTTTCTTCGACCTTTTTGCCGTATCCTTTGATATATGTCGAAAGGTTCGATGTATCCACATGCCGTGATAACGTTTTGATATTGTGCCGATAACGAAATTGTGCATCACGCCGTACACCGATTTGATTTTTTAGCGTGACTTGGCGCGGCCCTGTAATTTCAAATTCCGCATCATATCGCTCTAAAATCGTTTGGAATAACGCCAAAGCGTTGTCGTTGCCGAAAGTGTCGAACTCGACGAGATCAAACGCGCCTTGATTCACCCATGTCCAATCGGTGACGCTGAAAACGTGATTCAGCGCTTGGACGATGTTGAGTTTGCCGGAAAGTGTTTCGTATTGAAAATCGTCGATAATATCGAAGAAAACGTGCTGCGCTTCTACATTTTTGACGGGGGTACCGCCGATCGTGCGTTCTTCCATGCGTTTAATTCGGTATTCATGACCGTCATACTCAATAATGGATTCTTCTTGTACAAGGTCAAAGGCATGGGCGTTTCGTTCCGTTTTGAACAAAAGAAAAGAGAGCGAACGTTCTCCGTTCACTCTCCGTTTGCGGGTTAAGTCTTTGTAATCGGTTAGGGCTTCCGTTTGCCCTTGCAGGTTTGTTACGACAAGCATAGATTCACCGCCTTTTGATTAAAGCGTCATTTTATCTACTTCAGTCGTTAATAAAGATTGTTGTCACTATTTTAGCTAAGTTATTGTGTATTATCCTCCTAATAAATAACTGTATAAAAGGGATTTACATTTACATAATATTACATTATCATAGTTTAAGAAAAATAAATCTTATAAAGGGTGTGGTAACTTTGCAAAAAAATAGCAATGATCGATTGCTTTGGCTTGATTCCTTAAGAGGAATTGCAGCGCTTATGGTAGCAATATTCCATTTTTGGATGTACGCAAGACTTCAAGTTAAAGACGAAAATTCTGTTGATAAATTCTTTGAGTTTTTTACTTATGATTATTTTGATATAGGAAAAATCGGAGTCGTTCTCTTCTTTGCTATTAGTGGATTTATCATTCCCTACAGCCTGTTTAGGTATAAGGATAATCATATGGTTAGATTTATCATGAGCCGTTTCTTTCGCTTATATCCTGTATACTGGGTATCTATTTTGTTAGTCTTACTTTTGATAAACGACCATCCAAACATGTTTAATGTAATAGCGAATATAACAATGTTTCAAAAATTTATTGGCCAGCCAGATTTACTTGGTGTTTATTGGACTTTACAAATTGAACTTATTTTTTATTTTATTTGTGCAGCTCTTTTTATCACCAAACTATTACAAAAGCATACCACCATTTACTTTTCGGCATATTTTTTCATCTGTGTTGCTTTTGTATTAAGTGTCGCAAGATATATTACGGAAATTAAATTGCCAGTTGCAGTTCCATTAGCTTTATCCATCATGTTTTTTGGAATACTTTGGATGCGCCTTCATTTTAAGCAGGAAGGAATAAAGAAAAAACAAGTTTATACTGTTTTGTTTGTTATCTTGGGAATGATTGTTCCAATTAGTTTACTTGCATATAACAAAGACTATGGATACGAAGAATCATGGTACAGATATACCTTATCTTATTATACTGCAATTGGTATGTTTGTTTTATTTACCACTAAAGTAAAATTAGTGAATCCAGTTTTTATTTTCCTCGGGAAAATCAGTTATTCATTATATCTAATGCACTTAATCGTCAGCGCCCTTATTTTTGAACACTCTTTGTTCGGACATGCAATTAAAAACATTTATTTACTTATGGCCATTTCATTGATTATCTCATTGATTACATCGACCATCACCTACTATTTAGTTGAGAAACCTTTTATTAAACTTGGCAAGAATTTGGTTAAAAAAATAACAACTACTTCGAAGGATAATTTATCGAAAGCAGTTTAATTTTCAAAAGGGCGTAAGATTAGCACGCCCCTTTTTTTGTAACACCTAATAGTTGTTTAACACAATAACCCTTTTCTTTATTGTTTAAGTCTAAAGTTGCTATTTCCGACTTTTACAAATTCGTAAATTTTCTCATGCCTGTTGTTAGCTTTATCGATCACAAATGGTGTGTTGTCTGGCAAAGTTAAACCAGTTCCTGGGTTGATAGTAATCCCCCCTGATGTTGAGCTACTTTGGAAACATATAAAGAATTTCGTTCCTGCGGGATATGAGGTAGAATCCAAACCGTTAATCGTGATTGTTTCTCCTGAAAATGCTCTGTATAAAGCGTTTGGTGTTACCTTAAGTCCATCAATAATCCCGTCAGTTGCTAAATCTATAAGGTTAATATTTGTGTGCAACTCATTACTTTCCTCTGCTCTTATCGACTTTAAAACACCTGCTACCCGGTTAACCCCATAGATAGATGTTGTCGTTACCGTTTTAACAATATCATTTGATACTGTGTTACCCATAATGGTGTTATCGTTGATATAAATATTGGTACAATCCGAATAGCCACTAACCGTTTTAATAAATACCGACCTACCATCATTATTTATGATTTGATTGTTATTGATGTCGATGTAATGACAGTTTCCTTCAATAAGAATGCCATTATGAATATGTTCCATTTCCGGTTGTGTGGTTGCGTAACTGCCGTTTTCGGAAATGATGTTTCCAGTAATGATGCTGTTTTTTACGCCACTTTGACTATCTTGCGTTCTGCTCCAATCGGCTTGTAGTCTTACACCTGAATACTTGTTCTTTCTAATGTTACAGCCAATTATGGTGTAGAGCGACCCGTCCATTAGAACTATACCATGTTCTTGGTTATTAAAAGCTGTACAGTTTTTCACGATTACTTGTGTTGCGTAATGCAAAGCAAAACCGCTAAAGTAGTTATTGTGACCGTTGTTATTCGCTCGACAATCTGTAAATTTAATATCAGAAACAATGTTATTCGGGCCATTAAGGGAATTGGTTAAAAATCCATGATTATAATTGTCATTCGCCGTACATGAAACAAAAGAAACTCTAGCAGTTGGTTTATCCGTATCCCCATATACCACAAAACCATTACCTAAAGGATTTCCGTTTGCACGGCAATTTTCTAAAACAATATTTGTGCCATTAATTGCACATGCCGAACTCATAAAATCTTGGCGACCACTATTCAAGAACTCGCAATTTTTAGCTGAGGAGTTGTTAGCTTTCCGAAAATGTAAACCATACTTCGTTGCATTTTTAAATGTACAGTTAATAAATTTCACATTCGCACTTCCATCGACTAAGAACGATTCCATCAGTAGATTGTTTCCATCAAATGTAAACCCTTCGATGATAATATCATTTTCGTTGGTGTTAATGTAAGCAGTATTAACAAGCGCTTTCAGCGTAACACCATAGCCAATATACCTTTTGTCCCCTTTGAATTTCAAAGGAGAATCTAATTGATACTCGCCCGCTGGAATTGTTATGATTTTACTCGCGCTGTCAAAGGCTTGTTGAAGTGTCGAATATTTAGAACTTACATCCGAAATCCCGAATAAAATTCCAATTTCATTCGAATGTGAGTCAAGACGGTCTTTTAGTGTCGCGTGTGTTATATTCGTTCTCGAATCATACCGCGCGTCAACAATTTCTGTATTGCTACTTCCTGCATTTGCGACAATATTATCAATGCGCGCATCAAGGTCATTATCACGTTCGATGCTGTCATTTTCGATTTGTGTCATCCGCGCATGTGCTGCGCTATCTTTTGTGTTGAGATCGTTTTGTATATCTCTCAAATCCGCCTCAATATCGTCAAAGTTAGCGTTTAAGTTGTTGCGGAAATCGCGGTCAAGTATTATTTCTAAATCTCGATAAGGATAACGTGCCATCATATCACCTCGTTGCTAAATGTAGTAAAAACGGAAGTCGAAACTAATCGTGAAACTCCCGCTTGCGCCCGTTATAGTGAAGTCGTTCCAGCCTGACGCAATTGTAATGAGTTTACGATTAGTTGCGCTGAATATTGATACGCTATTTTTAAGCGACCGCACACCGTCGAGCGTAATGGTATCGCCCGCTTGTGTCGTCCCTGTATATTGCCACATGTCACCTGTCGTCGTGTTGGTAATCTTCAGATTCGTTGACGCACCCGTAAACGTGATTTTTAACGGCAATACGCGCGGGTCAACCGTTACGTCACCAGCGTTGTAAATACGGAAATTCGATGTATTGTGTGTGTAAACCAAGTCATCTTCTAACGTCAATCCTTGCCCAATTTGCCATAACTCACTATCGAACGTGAACGGGTCGAGGGTGGTTCCGACCGATTCGGCATAGCCCTTAAAACAAACAAACGTGACGGTGAAATCACCGTACACGTATCGTTGGTCAATGTCGTATGCGTCTTGGCATTTGACTTCCCATCGTTTCATCGGTTCTCGGCGGTCAATCAAATAAAAGGCTTCTTTGCTGCGGAATAGTTTAAAGATTTCATTCTGTAACAGCGGATAGTCTTGCATGTCTACTGCTTGCATACGGAACGTACAAGTAATCGTTCGCGCACCTTCGGTTGTGCCTAAATCAATCACACCGTCACGGTTCTCAATTTCTTCGGTATTATGATGCAAAGAAGGGGCGGACACGACAAAATCCTTTGTTCGTATGCCTAATTGTTGTAAATCGTATAGCGTCCCGTCTTTTCGTTGGATATACGTCATGTTCTCACCCCGATCAAACGAAGATTATTAGAAAGACGATTCCCTAATCTTCTTTCGATTTCGTTAAGTAAAAAATCACTCATTACTTGTGCATCTTCTCGAGTTCCATTACCGTGATAATTTAAAGTAATTTGGAAATTTGGTGTTGTTCCTGCTGATTGACTTTCCATAGTCGGTAACTGCAACATTTGATTAAGTGACGCTTGAACTGTCGGCAATCCTTTCATGATACTGTCTCGAATTGGCCCCGCGAAATCGAGTTTGTCCAAGTCAGAAAGCGGCCCGACTTTCGCAGGCGAGAATGGCAAGAAATCGCGGATTTTTCCGGCCACGCTGCTGATCGTTTTTGTTACCGAACCGATCATGCTCCGAATTCCTTTCACGAGCATTTCCATGAATCCTTTTCCGGCTTGATAGAATTTTTCAGCGATTCGCCCGAATTCACCGCCAATTGCTCGACCTAATCCTCGAATCAATCCTAACACCGCGTCGATACCTACTCGTACCGCGTTGCCGATCAATTTCCATGCGCTTTGTACAAGATTTTTCACATTTTCCCACAATTTACGCCAATTGCCGGCCAAAAGACTTGCGAAAATGCCAATGATGCTTAAAATGACACCGACCGCCGCTTGAATGATACCTTTAATACTACCCCATACCGATTGCACCACGCTTCTCAAGATTTCGAACAACGCTTTCGCCAGCGCAACCAAACCGGTGATTTTAGACACCACGTAGTTCGAAACGAAACTCCAAATGACTTGTGCAATCTGCATGATTTGCTGTCCGTTTGCATCCCAAAACTGCTTCAATTGACCGAATAATTGCGAACCTAGTTGTACTAGCGCCGTCCATATTGGAATAAGCACTTCGTTTAAAATGAAGTTCCAAATAGTGACCGCCGCTTCTTTTATCATGTTCCAGCCTGTAATCACGGCGTTGCGGAAAGTTTCGCTATGCTGCCATAACAAATAAAGCGCAACTCCTACTGCGACTAACGCCGTTGCCCATGCGAACGCAATAGAAATCGACACACCCATTAAAGAAGCGAGTGCTGCCATTGGTTTTAGGAACATGAACGCAATTGCCCGCAATCCTAACATCCATTTACCGACTAATGCCATTGGGATGGCTAATAGTGTAAACGCAACGGTGAGATACAATATCGAGAAAATAACAGTTGAGATAACCGGACTAATGGAGTTTAGCTTGTTGATTAACTCCCCGATCGCCGTTGCTGCATCCACAATCTTCGAGAAGATGATTCCCCACGTCTTTACAAACGGCTCTAACGCTTTTGCCCACGTGGACTTGAACCGTTCAAGTGATTTCCCAAGCGGCGTCAGGCTGTCTTTCAACGCTTGGATTCGTTCTTTCGTCTTTTGTTTCAACTGCTCCAATTCAGTCAATGCCGCTGTTTTGGCAAGACTATGTTTTTCTTTCCATAGCTTGACGTACTTATCCAGCTCTTTATCCGACATTTGCGTGAGTGCATGGATTTCACCAGCGGCAGCAGGTCCCATTTTGCGAAGCTCTTGAATGAGTCCTTCATCCACACCACGTTTGGCGAGCTTTTGTAAGTCGCCAAGCCATTGTTGCATGATTTTGACTTGTGACTGTAAATTTTTAAGCAACGTTTTCGGGTTTGCTGCGTTGACTTGCGCTTTCTCGAATAGTTTCCACGTATCATAGATTTCTTGCGTCCGTTGCCGCAAGGTATCACGATATTCTGTCAATGCTTGCTTGATTTTTTCTGTTACTTTCGATACCTCCGGCCCTTTCGCGGCTTTGGCAATAGCGTGCGTCAGTAATCCAAACGCCGCTGCCGCACCTAAAGCCAAAATTGGAACTTGCGCTAAACTTTGGTTAAGGTTTCTCGTGAAATCTTGCAACTTTTTCGGGTCTGCGTTTTTCCCTAATGCTTCTAACGCAATTTGTGCTGCGCTACCGCTATTGGCAAATCGTTGCAACGCGGCTTGTGCTTTCAACGTACCGGCCGTGTATTTGGCAAGGAGTGGATTCGTCTGCTGATAGATGCTATGCAACTTTTCCGCATGAGTGGATGCGTTCATGAAGGTAGCGGCTTGGCGAATATATGACTGCGTAAGGAAATGATTGTTTTTAATCATGTTATCCGTTGCTTTTTTGTGTTCCACTCCAAGCTGACGGATGCGTTCCATCAATTCGCGGTTCGTGCCGCTAAAGGTGTTGAGTCCTTGACCCAATTCAAAAAATTTCTTTTCCACTTCGAGAATCTGCTTTTGGTACGGGAGCAACGCTTGACGCTGCCCCTTCATCATTTCTCGATGCATTTCATTGAATTGCTTCTGCAGTTCTCGAAGTTCCTGCTCGACGTTCCCCTTCTCTAACCTCGTATCTATTTCAATGCGGCCATCGGCTGCCATTGTGTTCACCTGCCTTTCGGCTTCAACTTGGAAGCGACCATATCCCATTTGCGATCAATTTCTTTGATCGCTTGTTGTTCGTCCGTGATTTCTTCTTCCAAACGATAGCGGCGTTTCATTTGCAAGATGTAGTCACGGTATTCTTTGTTGTATTTGTCCGGCGGCGGTACTTTCATTTGCCGGATGTTCACGACTTCTTTAAACGGCGTCTGTCCATCTAGGTTCAACAACAGTTGCATGAATTTGTGCCAATGTAATTTTCCGTGCTGTTCAAACAAGTCAATACGATAAGCGCGCATAAACGACGCATAAATAAGACCGGCATCTTTTTTAAAGTCAAATACCTTTTTGACAATTCCGTTCGATTCTTTGGTAAAGTCAATGTCTAAAAACTCTTTGAAGATATATACAAACAGCGCGTGTTTTTCGGTAATGGAAAGGTCTTCAATGTCCTTGTAGTTGTCAACGAGAATTTCCAGCGTAATATCGATCTTCTCGTAGTCATAAAACAAGTCATCGTCTAACAGTTCGAATACCCGAAGTACATTGTCAAATGCCAAGTCCAGACGGATTTCCATGCCGTTGTATTCAAACACATCATCGAAGGTCGAGGTAAGCGTAAATTCCATCTATCTCGCCTTCTTTACGTATTTCTTGCGCTTATCCTCTTTCATTTTTTCGGCTTTTTCCGCAAACAAATCCGTTAGGAATTCTAATAGTTCCGCATATACCACCGTCGAGCGGCCGGCTGCTTCGAACAGTTCTTCAAACGTTCCTTCGCCTAAAATCGCCTCGGTGAGTTCTTTCATATTCTGCCGCTGTTTCGTCAACAATGCAGCTTGTTCTTCTTCCGACATCTTACTGATGTCCTGTTCCGTAAGGTTTTTCGATTCATCGTAGTATTGTTTAATCTTCTTTTGGTATTCGCTCAATGTGTCATCCGAAAAATCGATACGGTAAACTTTCCCGGCAATCTCAACTTCCTCATAGGCTTTGCTGAATTCAAATCTTCTCATGGTATCCCTCCTTCAAAATAAAAAAGCCGCTAAATACTAGCGGCTTATGCTCCAGGCGGTGTTACAGTTGGTTTGCCATTGAAATGAATCTCGAAAGAAATTTCCCCTTTTGCGTTGCTGTCACCCGAAGGGCCTTCGATGTTCGCGATTGTGCAAGGGCCTTCAATAATCGTTCCGTCCGGCTGTGTCCAACGAAAATCTGTTTCACGCCCTGTACCTAGTTCTAATGCATTATCGAAAATAAAATCCTGCGCAGGGTCGCCATATTTACGGTGTCCACTGAACGTGATAATTAATTGCGCGCCTGTTACCGTAGAAGTGGCAAAACCATCACCGTCTAAATACGTATCTTGTGCAACTTCTTCGTTAAAGGACGGTTCAAAATTATTGAGTCCCGCACCTAAACGCTCGTATGTCCCCGGTGTAGTCCCCGGAGTCACATTGATTTCAAAACGGTGTGCAGACTGTAAAAGCAAGCCTTCTGACATCATCTATTCCCCTTTCATTTCATATTCCGCGTTGAAAAGCGCGGTGTAAATGTATTCGTCGTGTTCGGTTTTCTCCACGAAGTTAGGCATGGTGTAGACTTCGCACATGATGAATTTGTAGCGGTTGTCGGATAGCTGAATATCGTCATTCGTAAGCGAATCTAAAAATTCCGTAACGTCGTTAATGACACGAAGCGCTTCTAGTTGGTTGTTGTCTTTGACCAAGACTTGAAATGATAAGCGATACGCTCGCCCTTTATCCATGTAGGCTTCACGTAACGTGTTTGGAAGAAGGCGGATAGTAACTGCTTTTGGGTTTTGCGAAAGGATACCGACTTGAATATTGGCATTTAACTGCACGTTCGTGGTGATTGCGTCGATAATCCGGTTAATCAGTTCCATTCATCCGCCTCCTTCCTATTTCAAGTTCTCATCAACGGTCTGCTGCGCAATCTTCACCCATTCCGGCAAGTGTAAGGCTTTGGCTTCTTCAAACCATAGCCCGCGGGCGTTCGGGTTTTTGTCTTTGCGGAAGTTATATTGCGGGTTGTAGTACAACCGCCGTGCATAAGGTGTATCCCATACGATCAAACCTTTACCGATTTTGCTAGCCCGTAAGGAACTGCGCATGAGTTCCCCTGTATCCATCGGGATAAAATAGTTACTGTCTTTTAACACTTGCTGATCTAGTGCATGTTGGGCTTTATCAATCGCATTGTCTACTTTGCTTGCAATCGCGTTCGGGTCAATATTGACTTTGATATTCAATCGAATCATAACAGCATCACCTCAATGTGATGAGGTGTCGTACCGTCAAACGCATAAAATCTCGATACGCGGATGACCGAGTATTCTTTACCTTGAAATATGACCTTTGATTTTTCTTTGAAATCCACTAGCGGCCGCGAGTATGTCATATCGAAGAATAAGACAAATGATTCATTCGGTTTCTCCCGCTGTCGTTCGCCTGTTTTTCGGCGATACGATGCGATTGGTTCCAAGCGTACCCGTTCAATCGTGATAGGGTCGGCGAATGTTTCGCCCCACCGCTCATCTTCCATACATTCGCGATACTCAACGGTATGAATTAAAAGGGGCAACGGTATTGGTCTAATCACACACCGTCACCCCTCTATATAGTAATCCGGTTTGGCGCAAATAGGACAGGACTGCAGGGCTTATTGGCGCCGCTCCGGGATTACCACCAACAGTATAGCTGAAATCTCCAAGTTTGACATTTTGCAAATCATTGACCCCATGCAACACGGAATCATCGGTATACGCGAAATATTCGACTTGCGCCGCTACTGCTTTTTTGATTAGCGTTTGCAGCCACTCTGGATACTTCGTGATGTCACCGATTTGATAGTTTGTCAATTGGTCGATCACATCACTAGCCCGTTCCGCAAAACGAAGAAAGGTGTCCGCGTCAGAAATCGGGACACCCTTGTAAACGTCAATGTAGAATTGATAATCAATGTAAGCCATTGCCGCTCACTCTATTTCTTTTTCAGTTTCGCTAATTCCGCTTTCGCCTTTTCTAATTCCTCAACTACCTTGTTATATTCGGCAAGCGGCACTGTACGTCCGCCTGTTGCACGACGAATCACTTTCCCTTTCTCGTCAATTTGATCGTAACCTTGTTGCAAAAAGGCTTCCAAGCGGCTGGCTGGAACGTCAAGAATCCGGTTTTGTTTGCGTACTTTTACTACATCCATTCATATTCCCTCCTTCATGTTAATGAAAAAGAGGGCGCGAGGCCCTCTGGCATTATTGCGTGATGTGGAATTTCACGCCCGCTGCTTTCTTTTCAAGGATGAATACATCCCAATATTTGCGTTCATAGTACAAGTATTTTCCGCCCGTTGCTGCGCTTGGTTCGTCTAGGTCAACAAACTCGTATTTTTGCGGCGCAACGATGGCAAGCGGATGAACGAGAATCATGTTGATCTGTTTCGCCGTTGCATCCGGTACCGCTCCGTCTGTGAAGTTGTATGCCGTTTTCATGCGGCTGGATGGTACCGTTACGATAGTAACGTCATCAAGCGAATACACATTTCGATTCACCGTGCCGCTGTTTTGCGTGACGCTTAACATGCGTTGAATTTCTTGTGCTTGTTTCAATAGTTTCTTCACAGCCGGTGTGACGTAGAGAATCCGCCCGTTTTGCGGCACTTCCGCGTCATCCATTTGCTCCATGAAGTTATCAAAGATAGACAACACGTTTGTTTCATCAAGCGCTGTCGTATCCGCTGTTCCGCCATATGCCAAGAATTCGGCATACAGTTTCGATGCCATGTATTTGTCCATTTCCGGGATTTTTTGTTCGTCATTAAATACCCGCGTAATATTCGCAATGGACAATGCCATGTCCGTTTCATCAATATCTTGTGGGTCTACGAGTGTACGGAATTCCCGGTCGTGTTCTAGTGTTTTCGTTTCCCAGCTGTTGTCCGCACGGCGTGTGAAATTGCCCACGACATCACGGTCCACATCAACAAAACCGCCCGTAGTGATGCGCGGAATTTGAATCGTTTTCGCGTTAATCCATTTGATCGTTTGGTTATTCGGAGTGTTATACAAATCATTAAACATTAGCCCTTCTGCAAAACGTTGTTGCAAGGCTTGTTGATAGAGTTCAGCATAGTTTGGCATATTTGATTACCTCCTGTTTTTTATTTTTTGAAAGCGGCCAACCATTTTTCTAATTCAGATTGTTGTTGTTTTTGATGTTGGCCTGTGGTGAATTGTGGTTTCGGGTCTTGTTGTTGCGGTTCTTGTTGCGCTTGTTTGAAATGCGGATATTTTTCCAACACTTTTGCGATCGCATCTTCCATCGTCGTATCGTCATCCACCATCCGCTGGGCAAGGACGACGACATCCTCCACATAGTCCGCGTGCACGCCCGCCTTCACCGCGGCGAGTTGTGCCGCTAATGCTTCTTTCTCTTGTTGCACAGTTTGGAATTGTTGCTCTAGCTGTTGCAATCGTTCCGCTTGTTTTTGTTGTTCCGTCTTTTGTGACTCTTGCCACTCACGGAACTTTTGAAGGCCTTCTTTCGCGGAATTGAAATCGTCAATTCCTAGCTGTTTGAGAAGCTTCTCTTGTGCTTTTTTGACCTCTTTCGCAACGATGTTGTTCACATCATCCTGCGTGAAGGTCTTGTCATTCGGTTGTTGGTCTTGTTTTGGTGGGTTTTGCGGTTGTTGGCCTTGACCTCCATCTCCTGCCGGCATTGGATTCGGGTCTTGACCTCCTTGACCGCCATCTCCACCATTTCCGCCGTCGTCACCAGCAAAGAATTGCAAATTTAAACGATAACCTCCAAGATTAACCGCTTGGTCGGTGTATTGTTGGATTTTAGGCATGTTTCAAACCTCCCGTAAGGGTGATATTCTCCCGTTTTATTTATTGCGTCGACTACGGGTAAACCGACAAGAATATAAAAAAGCCTTAACCGATACGGTCAGGCTCTGACTTTTGTAATTCATTTACACGACTTTCTAAATTTTCGATTCGTTGTAGCAAGTTTTCAATAACAAAGTTTTGCATAGTATTTACCTTATTGAGTGCTTCCGTTACTTCGTCTGTTTTCTGCGCCTGTCCTTTTTGGTACGGCATCCAGTCCCATTGACCAGCATTTTGCCCTTTTTTCACATTCAGATTAAAGAACATTCCTGTTGGATTCAGCACACATAAATGAACCGTTTCATCATCTACTACACCTGTAATAACAGCCGCTCTTTCTTCCGACTTATATTCCCCGTTTGGAGTTCCATAGCTTTTGTAATACACGATTCTTCCTACTGTCGGTTTCATTCAATAACACCCTCCTAATAGATTTGTTCTCTTTCGTAATTTCGTTTTAACCCTGTTTCCTCAATAAAGCGGCGCATGTTCGCTTGACGTTCACGCACCTTCGCTTTAGCGGCTTTGATCCCCTCTTGATCGCCTAACGCTTCCATCATTTTCAGTTCCCGTTTAGCATAGCGGATTTGTCTTTCAAGATAACGCTGTTTTTGACTTTGCTTGTAAGCCTTGCTGACTTCTTTTAGGTCGTATGGATGGAAGCGTTGTTTTGAGACACCTTCGATAAACGGATAAATGACATGACGACAGTTCACTCCCAGGAGGCCTGCCGGATCACTGTAACTCGTCGAGCTAAACGGCGGATATTTCGGGTGATTGCCACTTCGGGAATAGATACGCCCTTGATACGGAGCGCATTTTGGCCGCGCGTCTAGGTGGCTTGAAATCTCAATAAGGTCAACGCCGTAATCATCCATGCGTGCCCATTGCATATCGTTCGCAATCTTATTGGACATCGAGCGCATTGTCATATTGATATAGGCTTCCGTTGTCCATTTCCGCCCTTTCCGGTCAATCAGAGCAGGAATCCCATGCTCTGCCCATCGAGCGGCGGTTTCACGCAAGGCTTGTTGTGGCGTTTGAACACCCGTCAATACTTTCCCTACTGTTTGGTTCAAAATGTCGATATAAGCTTGTTCTGCTTGTTGTAGCATGGTGGTGTTGACGAGATTGAACACGTCGCGCGCTTGCCGCTGATAGGCAGTGAGAACAGCGGCGATAGCCGTGCTTTCTGCAACGGCCGGCGGTTGTATCGCAACACCCATCTGTACCGCTTCGGCAAGGTCGCCTTCAATTTCATCCACCGCGCTATATCCCGCTTCTTCCAACATTTTCGATACTTCATTCACGGCCATGCCAGCGTGTTTGGCAATCGTGATGATATTTTGTTGCGTGAGTGTGCCTAATTCCATCATCTTTTTTAACTGCCATGACTGTATGTTATCTTCCATCAGTTTCTTGCCTTCGCGTAATTGTTTGGCGATATTAATCAAAATTTGTTCCTCAATCGCCAAATACACATCCACAACAGGCATAGCGAGTTGTTGACTTTTTTCCGGTGTCATCATTCACCACCGCTTTGCGTCATCCCGAATAGGTCAATGGCTTGTGCGGTCACGGTTTGCTGTTCTTTCATAATCTCTTGTAATATTTTTTCAGCTTCTTCCTCTGTCACGCCGTGCACTTTCATAATTGCTCGCTTTTTACTCGTTAAGCCATTTGTGACGAGTAACACTTGTTTTTTGATCTCGGCCGTTTGATCTTCCGCGATGGAATCATCAAACGTGACCGAAACCTTGTATTTCGGTGGACGCGAAAAGAAGCCGTATAATTCCGCAACTTGGATAATAACCTCAACCAATTCTTGCAAGCCTGCTTCGATTACTGTTTCATGACTTTGCTTTGTGCGGAATGTTTTCGAGTTCTCGCTGACTACTTCCGTAGCGGTTTTCACGCCCTGGCCATCAAACGTGAATGTTCCCGCTGAAAAGCCTATCTGCATCGCCAAGATGTTCAATAACGCATTGATTGCGGCGATGTGTTCCTCTACTCTTAACTCCACCGAAATGTCTTTGATTTCGTTCGAATCTTGGTCCAAATTAAACGCTTCGTATACTTCATCGGTAGCATCAAAATAGCGGTGCTGCTGCCCTGTTTGCGGGTCAATGACCGTCTTAATAGCGGATGCCGGTACAATAATCCGTTTGCGCCCTAGTCTAAATTCCCGCTGGAAGCTGTCAAAGGCAATATCAAGTGATTTCAGTGTGTCTAGCGAGTTCGCATAGACCGAGATACCCAGCGGTGAATTAAGGTCAATATTATTCGCTGTATTTGGTTTGAAATAGACAAACAGCGGCCGCGTTAGGTTTTGTATCCGTGTTTCTTCTTGTAAGTCAGGGAACAATGTATTAAGCGGCACGCGCACGCCTAAATCGCTGCCGTTAGATTCGTATAACTCATTGCAGATAACGTACTCCAGGCCGTCCCATAAATGCCATTCTAAATGCGTGTATTTTTTGTTCTGCCGTCGAATCTCGTTGACAAATACACCTTCTTTGATTCCGGTGTTATCCCAACTAATCGGGATAAAACAATCCGCTGTTACATACGACAACTTAATCTTGCTATTTTCCGCATACCCTTTGATGACCATACCACCAAGTGCAAAATTGTATTCAAGATAGTCTTGAAACTTCTTATAGAAGCTGTTCGCTTCGAACACACTCTTAATGTTTTCTGCCAGTGTTTCATCTGAAATATTGATCTCGCATTTCTCATTGAAAATGAGTGTGGCCAATTCTTGCGAGACGACTTTCGGCATATTCAATGTCGCCATCCGACGTGTTCTCGTTCCGTTGATCGTGTGATATTTCACTTTATGAAAATCTTCATGGTAGCCGCTGTATAACGCCTTCCACACGTCGATCTGATTGTAAAAGGTTTCATTGACCGGAATTTCTTTTTTGGCATACACGCTCTGAATTCCACGAATGATTCCCACGTTATATAACCACCTCCTTACTGTCTGGATAATGTTTTTAAACATGCTCTCACCACCTCTAATTCAGGCAAAATAAAAAAGCCACCCATTTGGATGACTTCTCCCGTTTATAACACATACCGCTTATAAAAATAATTGACGCTGTAACGAAATTCGTCCATCGCGTCATTGTACTCGTCTATCGGTTTTCCGTTTTCATCTCGGCAATAAAGACCGATCTCCTTGATAAAGTTGTAATGACCGTATTTTTCGGTCTCCACCAAGAAAAATTGTTCGTTGGTAATCGCGTTTTGGGCGCGTTCAATCCCTACCTCAATACCTTTCGTTGTTCCCTTAATATCGTGCGCGTTATTATCCGCTTTTCTCGTATCAATGCCGACTAAATGCAATTCCTCACGTAACGAGCGGCAGGCAGGGTCCACAAAGAATTCCGAATAGCGCATCTCAAACTTTTCAACGCACCATTTCACAAACGCTTTAATCTCCCGCGCATACGTACTCATCGCTTTCACTTGTCCTGTTTCTTTCCCGCTGTGATAGTAATGAGCAACACGGTTCAAGCGGAATTTGTCTTTGTATCTCGTCACAATGTTGCAGCTGACACTTGTCGCGTCTCCTTGCCCGCCGTCAGCGCTAAAAAACATTTCATATGGCGTGCCAAGTAACGTAGGTTTGATATGTTTCTCCATATCAAACATGCTGTATATAACGCCTTCTGGCATGACGCGCTTGCCGTACCAATCCCGCTGCAACAAATACGGGTTCTTTTTCAACGTCTCATAGATTTCTTTCTTTCGTTCCTCCGTAATGATCGGATTGTCATGTATTGTCCAATGTCGCCAACGGGTGTTTTGTACTTCAAACACTTCTTTAATCACCGGATGATTCGGCGGTGGTGGGTTCAAGTCGGCTAGATGATAGCGCATTTTAGCGGCGAATGTACGCCGGAAACATTCTTGAATCATGTTCATGTGAAGTAGGTTAATCTCACAAAAGACCACGCTACCTAATGACATTCCTGTGATCGCCTTGTGGCTATCCGCTTTTCCGCCACCTTTGTAGTAAACCTTTTTAATGCCGTTTGGCGTGTGTATCTCTAAATGGTCGCCGTTATCATCGTGTTTGAGCTTCGCAAGGTCTCCGAAAATATATTTCAAGCCTAAACCGTCACACTCAATAAACAAGCGGTAGGCTTGCTCTTGGTTAAAAGCGACGATCAAATGATTTTCATCCGGTGTCACCGTCAAATAATAAGCATAACGAAACACGCCTGCGGTGGTTTTCCCACTTCGGGGAGTTAAGTGCCCTCGTTCACTTCCAGAGTGACATCGAACGGGGCTCTAATCACTTCTTTTTGCTTCTCTGAAAAAGTGAGCAAGGGCTTACCACCTCCCTTAAACATCATGAACCGTCACCTTTAACCACATCAATAAGCGCTTTGAGTAACGATGTATCTTTAGCGGCGCCTTTAAGCTGCTTTGTGCGTTCTTCAATGAATTCTGTTTCTTTCTTGGTTTTCTCGATACCCAATTTCATTTGTTCGAGTTTCAATCGACGTTCATCATCCATGCTTGCCATTTCTTCAAATTGTTTAATAAGGCTTCGCAATTCAGACATTGCCCTAGACTGCGCGTTTAGGAACGTAGCGTGCTTATCCCATGCAAATTGAATTTCGTATTCCCTTTCACTAATTTCCATATTTTCAGTGAGGGTGTTCTTCTCTTTTTTTAGTTCTTTGGTCAAATCGTCTTGATCGGAAACAAACATGATTTTCTGCGCCCGTATTATGGCTGCATATTGAATCATGATTTGGTCCCAAAGAAGATCGATAGGTGAACGCTCCTGAATCTCCTCCATAATATCCAACGATTCTTGGGGGAGATATTTCGAAAAGAAACCGTGCTTCACCGCAGCTCTGTTCCGTTTTGTAAATTGGTTTTTTGGATTAGGATTTCCCCTATTTCCAGGCTGTCCGCCGTGTTTTTTCTTTTGTTGTACAACATTCTTGTTTGTTTGTTGTACATCATTCCATTTGTCACGCTGTTTCCATACAGCGACTACCTTTTCATCAACACCGAGCATTTTTGCGATTTCTCGATTGGTGATATTCCCATTGTGTTGTTTCCATATCTCAAACGCTTCATCTCGTCTTGGATCACGTTGTCTTGGCATTACATTTCACCCACCTCCACTTTTTTTCGGGATTACATAATTAAAAATGCGCATACTAAAACTAATCTCTCAAGAAAGGAGGGAAGGTTGCATGAAGGAAAAGCTAAAAGCTATTTCTTCACTAAAAATTTATTTTCTATTTTTAGGAATTGAGATTACTTTCGACAAGTAATCCTCACTGAAAAATTATAAGCTTACTCATTTACCTTAATTTTAAGGTGCGTGAGTAAGCCTATAATTTAAACAAATTATAATGATAATGGCTTTATTTGCTGAAATTATTCCTTTCTCCTCCCAAACAAAAAAGCACCCCAAAGGATGCTTACTACTCTTTAACATGTTCCATGACAATTATCACTCTTTCAGGCGGCTCGTTTACAACATTCGTATCCCTGAGATCGATAAAAACATTTTCCTTTTCGGAATAACTCATGAAGTAAGCTCTGCCCTCTTCTTCTTTTGTCAAATACGCACTCTGAGATGCCACTGGTAAAGTCGATATCTCCTCCGGCTTCATCCTTTCTGTCGGCTTTGTTTCTTTTTCACCCTTTTCATATATTAATGTATACCTGACAGTTTCCCACTTCTTACTTCTTGCATACTCAATCGGATTCACAGATATCACCCCCTGCTTTATACCTTCTACAACGGGAGATGTTTCCCTTCTAATTTTCACCAAAGTTAAGCTGGTTTTCTTTCAACACTTGATACAACACATTCGCTACCCTTCGTACCATTTCCTCATCGTGCTCGTCGTATCCAGCTTCATATAAAATTGCATGGAATAACTCATGTACAAATACTTGTTCTTTCCGTTCTTGGTGTAAACCGCTATCGAGTTTAATAATATTGTTTCGATACGTGACTTGACCATATAAATCATGGTCTGCCGCTAATCCTTCAACCTCTTTTACTTCATACGTCACACCGGCCACTTTGACTTTGCTTGGAATCATTGTTTCCCCCCAAATAAAAAAGCACCCGATTATTCGGATGCTTTAGCTTATGAAAGAGTTATTAAGTAGTAGCCATTAGATAAGAATTATCTTTCCAATCCCGTTCATTTCTATTCATTCCCTGAAGCAAAATTTTATTATATCTCGCCATAGCGAGTCGTCGTTCACCTGGTAAACTGTTTTTATTATTTATTATATTCATTAACCTTTTAAGTTCCTTATATTCATCTTCAGTTAAGATAACCTTCTTCTTTTGTTTCATTTTTTCATCCCCTTTTTTTAGGAACGCTCTATATTTATTATAATTTATTCGATTCATGAAGTGCAATTTCCTTTTGCCCATCTATCATTTCTTTAGCACCAGGGTGTAAATTATCCTGTTCCGTCATTTCAGGATTATTAGGTACTACTTCAAATTCAACATTAGCTTGAACATTAGCTTGTTTTTGTAGCCTTTCTTCAAAATCTTTATTTTGTAAACTTATAATGTATGACATTCCTGCAAAACCCGCTAATAACGATGTAGAAACAATCGCAAATTCATTTTTCACATCTGCAAGTTCTAATACTGTCTTTGCTAATATACCAGTCCCTACACCAACTAACAAATCCCCTAAAAAACCCAAGTCAAACGATATAGATTCCCGTTTTTCACCTATATGTATTCCGAGGATATACAAAGTAAAATCAATTATAATGTAAAACCATCTAATCGGTTTTAACCACCAAGCGCAGCCCTTAAGAAACTCCCCAGGCTTATACGGAATAAAAAATATCGGCCATTGTATTACCCCATTTTTTCGATAATGACCTATTATCGATCCGATCAAACTCATTGAAACCGGTAATTTAAAAGAATCGATAAATCCCTTTATGCTATTTATATCAACGGCATCCATATCCTATTCTTCTCTCCCACATCATAATAATACGAAAATTTTAAATCAACTACTTAAAAATGTATAACAATTTTTCAAGTTTCGCTAGAAAAAATTTCATTTTACATGTTCAAAAATGGATTTTCTCTCACACACCGAGGAAACAGGCATGAAACAATATACGGTGTCTGCCATTTAGCCCAAACGCATCCTTTGCACTTATGCTTCTCATATGCTTCTTGCGCTTTCTTTTCTTCCTCATCATATTGGTTCATGCCTGCCACCTCACTTTCCTAATTCATCCGATCATCTCTATTCCGTTATACTCCCGTTGCACCTTTCGTGCTTTTCCTGTTTCCCTCCATCGCTTCTCAACGTAATGAATCGCGCCATCACGGTAAAATTCAATCTCACGATAAAGTCGGTAATCGATTACAAACGTATATTTGTCGTAGTAAACGTGACAACGAGGAAAATTCACACGGCAATATGGTTTGTCATACGATTTGTATAGTGGCGAATATTGCTCCAGCAGTAATCTCGCCAATTTTCCGCCGTCGATGACTGCTTCACCAAGCCGTGCGCTGCCGATAACTTGTGTCCGATCAATACCCCACGGCCGATAATAGTCCGAGCCAAGAAATTCGAGATAGTCGTCAAAGTTAAACGGTGGCGAATTCGGATTCTTAATGCGTGGTTCAAACAGTCTGCAAATGTTGTTTTTGCCGCTAATCTTTATTGCCGGATTCGCTAACATAGCGCATGTTTTTGATTCGCTTGCAAAATAGCGACAATCAGAACAAAGATAGCGACAACCATATGGGCCGTTGTATTCGAGTGATTGCTCGTCGTATGGAATCATATCGCACCACTTTTCTTTTTGCATTTAGCACATATTTTCGTTAGAACACCTCTTTTGGGCATAATGAAACGCCACCCCATCTTACTTAACCCCTCACGCATAAGCGCAAGAGGCGACCGGGATAATCCCGATCCGACAAGATCAAGTGGCGTTGTTTTGATATGTCTTGATATATTTTAGCGTCTAATCCCTGCACCTAGGATTCAACCCCACTATATTTACGGGATTGGCAGTTCATAGACGCTTAATTCCTTGGGCGCAATGCCCATGTGTTTGCGGCCGCATAAAGCGAATAAGTTTAGAGCGAATGAGTTAAAAGCGAATAGATCGAACACCAACCCGGTCATTCGGAAGAAGGTGTTTACATCCATGAGTTACCGTCAGTCCGGCGGGGCGCAAAGCCCATGCGCTCATGGTCGCATAGCATGTTACGTTGTTTATCGGGTACAACGTTAAACCTTTGCAAGCCACAAACTATAAGTAAATGGCAAAATTCAAGTCGGCGAGTGTCGCCGCGGGCTTTCCCGAGACTTCACTGCCTTCCACGTCCAACGCGGAATCCCGAGTCTTTCGTGGTTTGTTGATAAAACACCGCCCTTTCCCACTCCTAAAGAAAGAACGGTGTCTGCCGCGGAGAGGAATATTAAATTGTCATCGATCTACCCGTTGGTATGGGTTTATCTACAATATCATTATAAACTACAATTATATGCCAAAAGTGACATGAAAATGACATTGTCATTGTATTTATTATTTTATTACATTTATAAAAAATTAGGCTCTGTTATCGTTTGGTGTTGATTTTTGCACAAGAGGAAGACATCCTTAGTCAATAAAGACGGTTCAGGCTGGGAGAGAAACACCTATTTACAAAAAACAGGAGTCAAAAATAAATTGTTTAAAACATAAACTTTAGATTGACGTTAAATGCATCTCGTAGAGATATGTTTTTCTTATCATAAATTGCATCCCCATTATAAATTGGATTCCCGTTTTTACTATATAAACATAAAAGTAGTGGATATCCAACATTAGGATTATCATTTATTGAATCAAAGGTTTGTTTAGCCCATATCTGTAGATTTATTTTATTTTGTTTTTTAAATATTCTTTTCAAACAATTACCTTTTAATCGACGAAAAACTTTTATACCTTCTTGTTTATACTCTTCAGCTCGGGATCCGTAGAAAACTGCTTTATTAATTGGAATCAATTGTGGTTCAAAGTCAGGACTTTTACACTCATATAAAAATGTTTCACGGGATTTTGGATCATAACCAAGTATTACGGTAATGGACGTATAACCATCATTAACTTGTCGAGCATATGCATTTTTGTATTCGTTGGCAATCTCTTTAATAATTTCTTCATAAGACTTTGTTATTCCATTTGAGTTAAACCTGGATGTTAATTCTGCGCCAACTCTTAATGGCCCCGAGCACAATACCCTTCCGATTGTCGCAAAACTTATATAATAATTTGTTAACGTGTATATTTTTGGTTGTTCACTCTCTTGTGATACTTCTCTCCCAATAATTGTTGTTGTTTTTGAATCAATAGCAGCAAATACGAATTCTTTTGTTCTAATACCCATAAAAATTGTCAATGATTTCTCCCCACTTTCTCATTCTTTATATTTCCAATTATCGCATACTTAATGAGAGAGAATTTATAATAAACATAATTTTCTAAAACCAACAATCAATTATGAGGAAATGGTATATCATTTTTCCTTTACCAGCTTCTTCAAAGACTTATAAAATTGCTTATAACATAATAAACCAACCTAAAGAAAACAAACCCTGAATATTAATGAATATTAAAATAATTAAAGATGCTAGAACATTTTTCATTATTCAAATGACCATCTGTATGATACTCTTAACACTCTTTATTATAATGTTTGTTCCACATTAATTTAATAAGAAAATCAACAGCATTCTTTTTCTTTAACAGAGCCAAAAATTAAGAAAACGAGGTTAAAACCTCGTTTTCAATTTCAATGAAGAAACTGTTTTCGTAAAAATATTAAGTTATGCCTTTCTAATTCTTTCACTGAAAATGATAAAAATAATTGACCCGATTCTGAGTTTGTTCTTTCATTTCCTTCAATTTTATTTTGTTCGAATAACTCCTTAATTTTGTATGGTTCTTTCACGATAATCCAATTAGTTAATTCGTTTTTTGCTTCATCATAAAATAACCATACGAAATATGATAATGCATGAAGTTTAAACCATTCACATTCTCGTCCATCCTTGTGCTTTACTGAAATAGTAACGCATTCCGGACAGTTTTTTGGGGTAGGTCTTAGAACTCTTTCTTGAATAAGATGTCGTTCTATACCTTCCAATCTGCCCGCACTCTGCACAAAGGCAATATAATCAGTTGCCAAATCTCCATCATAAATTATCCGACTCTTTTTATCCATTTTTGTTACATCTTTGAGAAAAAAACTTCTTCCTTCAAAAAGTTGTTTATATATTCCTTGTTCCACTGCTAGCAAATGACCTTTGCAACTAAACTGAAATTTCTCCTCACTAAATCTTTGACTGTTCGATGATTTAATTTCTTCTCTGGTTGAAAATTCATTATTTTGATTATTCAGTTCAATTGACATTTTATAATATCCCTCCTTCTGGGGCGACAAAAAAAGCTGCCGCCAACCAGAAGGGAGGGATATAGCTACCCCTTCGGTTGGGGCAGCTATCGCCCTCTTTTTAATTTTGTTTTTATTAGCTATATTATTTAGATATTCAGTTATTTATGACAAAACTAACAAAAAATATTTCATCTCCAACCCAAAACCTCCGCTATCGCATAAATGATTTCATCCCGCCACCGCATCGCCTGTCTCTTGCTGATATGTAGCTGATCTGCAATCCCATCCCATGTGTAGCGTTGCGGTTTGGTCCAATATTTAAGTTGTATCAGCCGCTTGTATTCGTCTGGAACACGGTCGAAAACTAATTGTATCGCATTCGCAATTGTTTCTAGCTGTTGGAGCTTTTTATGTGTAAGCAAAATAGTCCCGATTCTCTCTGTCGGGCTGGAAGGGAGATTGCTTCTCCCTCCGCCCACATTTTCGTCAACTTCCTCTCTACAAAACATAATGTCTTTCCGTAACCGATCTATTTCTTTTAGTGTATCGTGATAGCAATACAATTCCGCTTCGATATGTTTGAACGTGGCTTTTTTAAGTTTAATAGCTGTTGTCACCCGATCACCTTCTTTAACGCTAATCTTAGTATTGTATATCCTGCTATATCTCCTATGGTGTCCTCCTTTGATTCGTCTTTGACCAAATTCTCTTTGTTTTGTAAATTCTTTAAACGTTCAAGTTTATCCGTTAAGCGTATGATAAGCGACAAGTCTCCATATTCCTCATAAACTTTTCTAAAGCTGTCTCCATAGTCTCGGTTTTTTCTTATGATGATGTCCGCTAATTCGTTGCATGTTTCCTTCACCGCTTGTTCAAATTCGTTTATCGGAGATTCTTCAGAATGGATGTCTCGATATTCTTTTCCTGTCCAACTCATCATATCCCGCCTTTCGCAACTTCTTTCAAATGCTCATATTTCTTTTTAAGTATCTGAATCTGCTCTTGCGTTGCAATATAAGCCGCCTTCCATCTCAACGCTTCCGCTTCGTATTCCGCTTCTTTTCTCCGCCATTCCGCCGCCGCCATTTCAGCCTGCATTTCCTTATCTTTTGTCGTTCCTTCTGGATTTAGTGAGTAGTGTGTCGCAATAGCTTCCCTTCTCTTTGCTTCTGCCAGCTTCCAATCCTTTGTTGCGGCAGCCCACATACCGCCTAATATTTCAAGGATTTGACCGTAAATCGATAGCTTGTCCATTAACTCCTTCGGCAGCTCCTCGTTTAGAGAAGCCGCCTTTTTGTAGAGTTCGGTTAGTTTGGCTATTTTGGCATCTTCTTGTTTGGCTGTTTTGTTCATCCTCTCACCCTTTGACATTCGTTATTTATCTAAATCAAAAGCAACGAATAACACTCCACCAAATACCAGAGAACTCAAAATAAACGAAGTTGCTCCAACCGCGAAATCATCAGCATTTTCAAAGAGAAAGTGTATGAAACGATTTAACAACCATGTGAACGAAACCAATATAAATGGCAAAGATAACAAAGCTAACACAAATAACATTTTCCTTTTCATCCTCTCACCCCTTGCACTTATCCGCTTTCGTCGGGTCGTACTCATTAACGAGTACGTACCCGATTTCTTGAAGATACTTTGCTTTCCGTTCGTCTGTTGTCTTGATCTCCCCGTGTGTGTTTGGATGTCTTAAAATATATATCACCGTTCCCATCCCCTTTCGATTATTCGATAAACCAAAGTCCTTTCTTCGCTAAATCCACTGGAAAGCTAACAAATCCATTTGGTGTTACGACTGGATGCCGTTTCCCGTTATACTCGACGTATACGTTTTTCTGACCTTCTTTAATGAATTGCATTGCTATATCGTAACTAACTTGTACCATTCCCTTTTCCTCCCTATGCTTTTTTCTTTTTCCGCCGCAATTTCTTTAGTTCATCCAACTCAATCCACCCGCCGTATTTCTTGCTGTATGTAACAATGGATAGGCGATAGTTTGGATATAACTTTTCAAATAGCTTGCGTTTAATCGAAAATACCGGCGTTTCAAATCCTTTCACGTCAACGACTTCGATACTGTTATCTAAATGCTTTACCTCAAAATCTGCGATGTACTCAATTTTTCGAAAGGTCTTCCCGTTTTTCTTGAATGATTCGAGCAATATATATTTTGGTTGGAGCCGGAATCCTTTGATTTGTTTATGATCGAGCAGCCATTTTAGCTGCTCGTAGTATCGCGCTTCGGCTTTTGAATCGAATGTGTACCCGTCCACTTCTGCTTTTTTGGATTTGTATTTACTGCCGCTCATTGTGCCACCTCACAACAACGCCCGTAATTCCGCGATAAACTTTTGTTTCTGCAACACCACAATTTCGCATATTGCATATAACTCGTCTGTTGGTTCCGTGTTCCGCTTCGTTTCCAGTAATCTTTCAATCTCTTGTTCTTGTTTCCGTATGAGTTGCTGTATCTGTTCCTGCATCCCCGATCACCTTAATATCCGTTATCTTGTCGTTCATGGTTGATTTCGTTTTTCTCCATGTATGCCGCTTCTATCTGCTCCGGTGTGAAGCCAAGCGCCTTTCCAAGTCCTAGAAAATACCAAAGCACTTCTTCATACATATCGGAAAGTCCGCACCCTTTGCCATAACGTATATAGAATTCGCCAAACTTGCTAACCAAATAAAATGTCGTGTTAAACGCCTTGACTAAATCACGCCCATAAAAGCAGTCCATCGACTTATTCACAAATCTGATTTCCAAGCCAATCGACAAAATGAAATGCAACCCGTCTACATATTCCTTTAATGCTTTTTCATAATTGTTTTTCTTATTGCTCCAAAACTTGAATACTTCCGGCAATTCATTCGCTAGTTCACCAAGTTCCACTTGTAACGCAAGGATTTTCTTCGCTAATCTATCCTCGCCTTCTTGCCGCGGATGCTCGCGCTCAATGTGTTCGTCTAATTTACGTTGCATTTCAAAGAGTTTTTGCAAATTCATGTTCCTTCTCTCCTTTTCTAATCACTTTTTCCGCGTCCACATCGTACACTTGCTTACATTGTTTGCAACACCGCAATAGATGATGTTTCACAATCGCCAGCGTGAACGAAGCATTTCCGCAGTTTCCGCATCGTCCCGCCCTTTCATTCAGCGGGCGTTCCCACGGTGTTACGATCTCCCCACATTCCGGGCATGTGTCATACTGTACTTTCTTGATCGTTTTCTTTTTGCTCTTTTCGATCGGGCCGCATGTTGGGCAATAGAAACCTTTATTAAAGGTCATCTTCGTTTTCCTTTCTCAACTTCCCCAAAAACTCTTTTTCGCACTTATCGCTACAAAAACCGTATTTAAACATGATTTTGCGGCAGTTCGGGCAACTGTAAATTTTATAAACCATCAACGTTTCCCCTTTCTTACATCAATCGTGTTTATGTGTTCCACAATCTTTCGGTACGTCTTTTCCCCAATCCCCGGCACTTCCTTGAGTGATTCAAGGTAGAAGGCGAGCAACTCCGCCGCCTTCTTCCGTTCGTGTTCCTGTCCGTCACGGAATCCTTTCCAATAATCCGCGTTCATATTGCTTTTTCATTCACCCTCCCTCTATACAGCCGATAAGATAAGATTTTTTCCTTCACCACGCTTTCTGGAACGCCTAAATACTCTGCGATTTCCCATATCTCTTTCCCTTGTCCGTACAGTCTTACAAGGTCAAGGAGCATATTGTTGTTCCATCTCATTTGTAGTTCCCGACAGGCTTCGTATTTGAACTCCAGTGGGCATGATTCATAAAGCGCAATCGTGAGTAACTGCTGTTTGGTTGCTTTTCCAAAATCCATTTATCTCACCTCAAAAAGGCAAATCACTCATATCATCGACGGATATACTGCTATCGACAAACGGGTCATCATATCCGCTGTTTTCTCCTGTCAACGGGTCCGCCACTCCATACACGTTCGTATTCACGTTCTTTTGCCCCGTATTGCGTTCTTTTTGTTCTCCGGTACCTTTACCCTTCGACGATAAAAACTCCACGCTATGCGCCAATACTTCCGTTACAAATATGCGTTGTCCATCCTTCTCATAGCTTCGTGTTTGGATACTCCCGTCTACCGCGATCAACGTACCCTTTTGCGTATAGTTCGCCAAGTTTTCTGCGACTTTGTTCCAAGCGATACAATTGATAAAGTCAGCTTCGTCTTTGTTTCGATTGACCGCCACCGTAAAGGATGCAACGGCGTTGCCTTTCTTGGTATACCGTAATTCAGCGTCTCTCGTTAGTCTCCCAATTAATACCACTTTGTTCATGTGTTGTTCCCCTTTCTGTTCGCCTTAAGATTGACGTATATTAGATAATGGTGATTTATTGCCTATTTTCAGACGAAATTCTCTTTTTTCTTTGGTCATTAGCCCAATTTCCCTTCTCGTCATCACTGGACGTGTTGCGGCATCTACCAAACTCCAGCCTGATCGGACGCGATTTCGGAAAGTGTCATATGGAATTCCGTTTTTCTTCGCTAATTCGATGATCTCTTTTGGATACACTCTCGATTTTTCATACGCGATCTTTGCTTGCTTTTTCCGATCTTGCAACGGTTGTGTCGCCGCTCGTTCCGGCTCCCATCCTAATACGTTGATTCGATACTTTAGCGTGCTGTAACAGATTCCGTTCTTTTCGGCTAATTCCACCAACTCTTTTGCAATGCGCTTTTTCTTTTGCGGCGGTGTCGTGATCGCTCGTTCTTTTTTCCAAGCCAACGAACGAACCCGCACCTCTAACAGCGCCGGACTTACTCCATATGCCGCGGCCCTTTCGTATTCTTCCGGTGTGATATAGAAATCAAACATCCACACCACCTCTTTTATGAGTGTCGGTTCTTCATCGCAATCTCGTATACTCGATTTCTATCTTCTAATGATCGCCATACCCAATGCCGCTTGTGTTGCTCGTACCATTCAAACCAATGCGGTTCAAAGTCTGTCCGTTGAGTATATCCAGCGCAGGAACGACCATCGTGATACAACTCTACACGCACCCATTTGTATATACCGTCCCGATGTATCACCAGCTTGTAATCGTCGCTTTTTCCCCATTCCCAATCTTTGACGTAGCCTAACACTTCCCACTCTGGAAACAGTTTGGCGAATCGTTCCATCAATTGTTCATCCGGTTTCTCGCCTTCCAAAAAATCGAATATGGTTGTTTGGTTCATATACTTCACTCCACAAAGACGATGTATGAGAATTTTGCGGGTTTGCTTTCAAATACCTCAATGATCTGCAGCTTTTCCCCGTCCGGTGTTTTGATCGTTTTCTCCACCACAAACAGCTTTTTCATACCGTTCCCCCTCCACGTATTCCTCACGAATCACTTTCCGTTGCCACTCTAGCCAATCCATATTTTTCTTCCTCCTCTTCAAAAAACTTTTCAAATGCCCGTTCCGTTGTGTTTGGTATTAGACCTTCTTTAAACAGAGCGTATTTATCTTTTCCAAAATGCGGGCCAAATCGTTTCGCTCGTTCTTGCCGCAACCATTCCGCAAATTCATAATCACGATGGGCTTGCCGATGATGTTCGTCACATAACGGAGCTAAATTGCGCCAATTGCCGGATCCTAACTTGCTTCTAAAAACGAGATGGTGTGCTTGAATCGGTATTCTTCCGCATATCATACACCGATCACCGAATTCCTCGATCATTCGTTCATAGTTGGCTTTGCTGATTTTTGTCCGGTCTTTTGCTTTCGGTATCACTCGGCCTTTGTACGTTTCAATCTTCTTTTTCCGCTTCTTTGGTATCTTCGTTTTTCCCTTCCGGCGCGGCTTGTCCTTTCTTTGTGTCACTGGCTTGGGCGCTGGATGGAATTCATTTGAAAGGTTCACTTTCCCATCTCCTTTAGTAATCATAGTGACCTAGCAAACTAGGAATCTTTTTAACTTTCGTTAGCAAGTCTCTCCCCATATCCCGTTCCGGCGTTTTTTGATTTTTCCTTTAAGGGCGCGGTCCATAATGAGAACCGCGACCTCTTCATGCGTCCGTCCAAAGTGTTCCGCTATATCCATAAGGGATTTTCCTTCGTTCCACATCTTTTCAAACTCAAACACTTCTTCCATCGACCACGTAAAATCCAATTCTTCTAACGCAATATAAGTATTGTTCCGCTCTTTTTTGAGATACCGTTTATGAATTCCGTATATTGCCGATTCTTCAATTTGCTTTTCTCTTTGCACTGAATCGAGCACGAGCCTCCGCCATCCTTTGCCGTAAAATTTGCAATTCTTGTTCTAGGACTTGTCTATTGCGCATAGAATATTCACAGGAGCAAGGGGAAATGGAATATCCCCATGAATAAACAGCTTCATAAATTTGACCTGTTCCGAAACATTTCGAGCAACTCATAGTGATCTACCCCTTCAACTTGTTTTTTTAACTTGATAAGCTCTATAGACAGCTTTGCGGCAGCCATGTAGTCTTTCTTTAATTCATACTCACGCTTCTTTCTTGACAATTCAGCGATCTTACGAAACCGTTCATCGACATACTCAAGTGGAATAATTTTTGGAATATCTTTTTCCATATATCAAAACCCCTTTAAACGATAGTCTTTGCCTTCAAACTTAATGACTTTTGTACCTTTCATCATTCGGGAAACAATGCGGCCGCCGTGTTGGCCGTATTTTGCGATCAATTCATCTGACTTATAGTTCGTGGTGTAAATAGTCGGTTTTCCCATTCTCGCGTAAATCACTTGGAACAATTTATCTGTCGCCCAACTTTCCAAACCATTTTCGCTCTTGACATATTCCGCTCCAATATCGTCTAATACAAGCAGGTCTGCTTCATAACACATTTCTAATATTTCCGATTCCGTAAAATGGCTGTCTTTTCCGTAACTTTCACGTATAACCCGTAGCAAACTTGGCGAATCTAGGAATATCACGACATAACCAAGCTTTTTCACGTATTGCGCAATGCTGTAGGCTAAATGGGACTTCCCTAAACCGTATCCACCTTGAAAAAGAAGTGACTGCCAATCATACTCTTTGTTCAAGATGCTAGGGAAATTCTTCGCGTACCATTGCGCTTTTTTCTTTGCTTCCTCTTTGCTTGGATGATCAGGGATGTAATTATCAAAATTAGCGTTTAACAGGTCATCGGAGATGAAACTGAACCGTTCAAATATCATTTCTGCTTTGCGCTTTTCTCTCTCTTTGTAGTAATCGTTGCACTCTTGTTCCAGTTTCTTTGTTTCGCATTGTAAACAGTGGCTAATTTCTTTTTCTTCGCCGTTGAATACCGTTTTAATAATGCTGACTTCACTTCCGCAAGATTCACAAATCCGCTTGCCTACAATTTGGAACCTAGAAGAGATTAGAGTATGGATTGCTTGCACCGTTTTTCACACCGCCTTTTTGGTTAAGGTACGATTCAAATTTCGTCCCGAACAGCGTTTCCGGCCGTAAGTATTTATTCATTTTCGGGTCATTAAGCCATTCAGCGACTTTCTTATCAATGACGGTTTTAAAGTCATCTAAACGGAATCCTTCGTTCCAACGTGCTCTTATGAGTTGTTGTGTTTTCTTGGATGTATGTCGGTAAGACGTTCCTGCTTTTTTATTTAAGTAGTCAACAATTTCGCGATAAGGTATAGATATATTTGTAGTATTCTCTGTAGTAATCTCTGTATTGTAATCTCTGTATTTGTCTGACGTTTCAACGTCATACCCTCTGACGTTTGAACGTAACACCCCTGACGTTTCAACGTCATACCCCTGACGTTCTAACGTCACACCACCTTGACCGAATGTGATTTCTAGCACTTTTTCCGGATTCAATCGAATAAATAACACGTTAGCAAAAGCCTTGCCGTCTACATGAATGTTTCTAAACTCCCTTACGATCAATCCGGCATCTTCCAGCCGCTTCAATGCATCCTTTACTTGCCGTTTGGTGAATCCGAATTGTTCCGCAAAGCTGTCATAACTTCGTTGTAGCAAATCAGCTTTGAACCGTTTCCTAACCTCTTTAATTCGCCCTGTCAATTCATCTTTAATGATCGCTGGACGATACCAATAAACGATTTCCGAAAGTAACACAATCGCTACAACGTCCGGCTTGCCGCTATCGAATTTAATCACGTTAAACCAATTGTGTGGGATGACTGTGCCTTCAAAATTGATTTTTCCTATTTCATCGACTATTGGATGACCTGTCAGCATTTGCTCACCTACTTACTTTGGTGTAAAATGTATTTGGGTATTTATTTTTTTATTTGTCCGATGTTAGCGCATCGGGCTTTTTTATCCGACCTTGCCAGCTAATGCTTTTGCAAGCCGAATTGCAGGTACCAACAAATTGAGTTCTTCCACAATGTCGATCGGCTTGATGTTTTTATCACCTTTCATTCTGCGGTTTTCTACGCGTCTTTTAATATCCACGTGATATTGCGCCCCTAATAATTCGTAAACTCTGCTGTATGCTTCATCAAAGCCGATCTGTTCTTTCTTCGATAATGCACGAACCGCATCGTTAAACTGCTTTCGCAATGGAAGGTTAATGTCAACTAAACCGCGTTTTAAATCAACAATTTCATTGGTGGTGTTAGCGATTTGCTGCTTGGCTTCATCTGCTTCCTTGCGAACCATCGCAATTTCCTGTTCAAGCTGTTTTTGACGAAGTTCTAACGAGATTAATGTTTGGAGTTGTGGGCTTAACATTTGAAGATTGACTGCGTTTTCTTTGACGTTGTAATATTCATCAACAAGTCGTTCGTATGCTTCCCATGCTTGATCTGTATTTAACGATTTTGCATGGAGCCAAGCACCTTTTTCTGTCCAAAGGTAAAGCAATGGAGCCCTTTTTGACTGTTCCGCAATTTGCGGATAAGTTGATTTAAAGATCTTTAAATCCTCACCTTGCAACAAAATGAAATGTTTTCCCGGTTTATAACGCTCTTTGTTCCGACTAAAATTTTCGGAAATGCGCTTTTCATCTGTTCCATATGCTTCCGCTAATTGTTGAGTAGTCAAAACGCGTTGGCCATTTTGTTCAATTACCGGTAAATTCATTACGTCTCCCCTCCACTGTGTTAATGAATTTGATTAACTCTTTGTTTTTGTGTTTATATGCAAGCTGTTTTGTCGCTTTGAGTGATACGAACCATTTACCATCGCGATAGATAAACTCACTGTCTGGTACATCTTTGAAGATTGGGAATAGCTTTTTATATTCCGCTAAATTAACTGGATCCAACTGTTTCACCTCTTCTTTCTTTTTGCATCGCTCAAATTTGAGCGCATTTATGAAACTTTATTATCTTTCTTGATCTCGATTAGCTCCCCGATTTCGCAGTCCAATGCTTTGCAAAGTCTAGCGATGGTATCCAAACGGATTGCACGTTTCTTGTCATTAACGAGGTCGTAAAGGATGGTAGGGGATAAATTGGCCATCTTTGCTACATCTCGAACGTAGCGGATTTTCTTTTTTGCCATGACTTCGAGCAGCTTAATTTGAACATCTGTCATTTTCTCACCGCCTTTCTATATATTCATTATAAACATTTATGTGGTTATTGTAAATACATAAATATTTATTTTGCAAAAAAGTTTTTATTTCCTACGCATATTGTTGTATAATTTGCATATAATGATAGTAATAAGCGAGGTGTGTCATCATGATTGTACGGAATAACCTTCGCGTCCTAATGGCGAAACATAAAATGAATATCAAAGATGTTCATGAAAAAACAGGATTAAGCCGTACCACAATTTCCAAACTGTATAATGAAGAATCAACAACTATTGCGTTTGAGACAATCAGCAAACTTTGCGAACTGTTTAATTGTGATATTGGCGATCTGCTTTATTTGGAGGAAGTGGAGGAAGGGAAGGAAGAATAACCCTTCCTCGTTTGTTTCGTGTTATCTTCGTACTGTTCATTAATCCGCTTTTCTTAAACCAGCCATTGCAGCGACTTCTAGCCACTGATTAAAACCCCTTATATCCTTTGGGTGCAATTCAATAAACACTTCTCTGTCTTCAAGAATACAGCGAATTTCCACATTACCTCTTTTGTTTAAAGTATGTGTCCAATGTTTTACATACTCTTTTTCCTGTTCCATTTATTCACTTCCTTACATCGCATTATGTGTCTAATAAGCCTTACGCCTGTTCAAAAAATCACTGACACACCGCATATTTACTTTCTAACTCATACAGTTTTTTATATACCGAACTAATCGGACGGTTCAGTTTGGCCGCTAATTCCTTTTTAGGTAAGTGTCGATTTTCCCAAAGGCATTGTTCTTCTTCCGGTGTCCATATCACCCGCGGTCCCCCTACTTTTCTCCCGACATTCTTGGTTCTTCTGCACCCGATGGAATCAGCGAGATGACGCATTTCCTTGCCGATTTCGCACTTTCGGCAAGCGATAAAATAAGCATTTGGCTCGAATTGGTGAGGGCAGCCTTTACATTGATCGAGAAGGTTTTGTATCTGTATGCGGATTTTTCGTTTCTCCTCCCTTGTCATGACACTTTCCCCTTTCCTTTCACTGGCTTTGTAATGGCTTCCTCTAACGTCCATCCTAAAATTCGCAAGCGCATGGAAACTTGTTTGCGTGTAATCCCGTTCTTTTTGGCAATCTCTAACGCATAGGCCGGAATGTGTAATTTTCTGCGCGTCTTTGGTGTATGTATGGCCTTTTCTAGCGTCCATCCGGCGTTGAGTCGATTCCATATATCCACGCGGGAAAGGCCGTTTTGTTCCGCGATTTTGACCGCTTCCTCCGGTAAGATGGATTTCACATCGTTGCCGAAACGATCATGCGGCGGTGTGTGGATGGCTTCGTCTATATCCCATCCGTAATTTATGACGCGAGCGTACAGCGTTAGATAGCTAACGCCGTTCCGCTTCGCTTGCTCGATTTGTTCGCGGGTGAAAACGGGATTCCATTCTTTCATGATTCACCCTCCTTCAATGCTTGTTGGGCGTTCCAACCTTTATCCATCATTATGACGTACTCACCGTTTCCTGCTCTTTTGTATGTTTCGGGATGAGCGTACCATTCCAACACTTCTTTATACCGTTCCACTTTGGCTTGCACTTGTTCAAACTGTTCCCGTAACTCCCAATATTCTCGATCAAGTTTTTGGAATAAGGACAATATTGCTTCTTCGCAATCGGAAACGATTTTTACACATACGCCATATTCGTTGGCGTTTCTTGCAAGTGCCGCATTTACCGCATTGTGCCGGATGGAATCGAGATAATTTTTGATTTCTTGTAATAAATTGCTCATTTTACCTATCCCTCCAATGCTTTTTTAGCAATTCTATATTCCCGTGAAGCTATTCCTGACCATTCAGCAATCTCTTTCAATGCTTTCTCATACCGTTCTGCTTTGGCTTGTGCTTGTTGGAGTTGTTGTTCCAGCAGATGAACCATGTTGTTTGCTTGTTGTTCGTGTGATTCTTTGATTTTTACTAAATTGTTTAGTTGTTCAATCTCCTGCTGTAACTGCTCCACTTTTTCGATAAGGTATTTAGAATACTCGATTAATTCATCTGCGGTATTGGTGGAAATATAGCCTTGCCTGTCATATTCAAACTGAATAAAGTCAAGATGTTCCTTTATTTCTTTCAATAGCTTTTTATTGTTCATTGTCCATCCCCTCCACTTCTACACCCGCCGCTTTAAGCGCAGCCAAACAAATAGCAAGTGGGGCGGTTTCTGATAATGAATGTCCTACTTCATTAGGTCCTGAAACAACCCGAACATCGTAATGCTCTGCGAATGTATCAATATCTACGTACAGTTCCTTTTCTCGCAGCTTCTCGACGACCTTCCAGGCGTCTGCGACGTTGGTTGAAGGTTTGAACTGATAATCTGGAATATGTGGCGGTTCTTCTCTTTTGTATAGAACATAGCCGGATAAATACGCTGAACCTTCTATTTCTTCTGGTTCCCAACCCATCACTTTCTCCGCAACCAAACGGTCAATCTCACGCAGATTCATCGTCATCCCCCTTTACATCAAAACGATGTTCTACTGGGCAAATGAGTTCGATTTCGTTATCATCAACACAGCGTTTCAAACCTCTCAAGTATGGTCCGTTTTCCACATCGACAAACTCAACCATGTCTATTCCGTACCTTTTATGTCTGACAAAATCTCCTGCGTGATATTCTCCTACCTCACGCCCGATCGCCGCCCATCTCCGGCGCTCTTTTTCGGCTGCGATTTCCTTTTCAGTAGCTAAACGTACATCTTCTCTTGGGGTGTTATAAAATTCTTCTCCGTCTGCTAATCTTTTAAGCGTAAGATAACAACGTCCGTCATCTTTCATTGGGGTATCGCATTGAAATCGAACAATTTCGCAAATATCACCAAGCCACACAACCCAATCCCCTACTTTGAACGGTTCCTCGATTTCGTAGCCATTTCGCAAAATTTGAGTTAGCAAAGGCCATAGTGATGGTTCTTGATTGACGATTTCAACAACCTTTTGGAACGTTTCTGCCTGCTTTGGCGTTAATTTCACCGGTTCCATCTCAATCCACCTTCCTCATCTTCACGAAATAATACTCATATTCACTCACACCGCTAAATAAACTGAACCTCTCTTTCCGATCATCGTAGTTGAATATCTTTTTGGATTTCCGAATCTTCTGAATGGGGCACGCGCACTCATAGCCCTGCGCTTCAAATGCGCGTACCGCTTGCAACATCTCCGACAACCGATGGCGTTGAATTCGAATTAACATGCTTCCAACCACCACACTAGGAAGAACGGGCCGAATAAAAGGATAATTAGTACATAATCCAGCCACCATAGCCCTAATTCTTTGGCAAGTTCATCCACCGTTTTCCCCTTTTCCATGTGTATCCTCCTTTATGTAGCAAGGAGCATTAAGCCCCTTGCTTTTGTTTACCGGTCAAAATTTCAATTGCTTTGCTTGCTTCTGCTGCCGTCCAGTCTTCCATATCTTTATCCGTGCCGATCTGCTCTTTTAATAAGCGGTAAAGCTCTGCTTTCGGATATTTGTCATTTGCTTTTTTCGTCAGCAAGGAATCAATGTAATTCAGTTGTTTATCGGTCGCTTTCGGCTGTTCCGTTGCCGCGTTGCCGTCGTCATCTTCCTCTGCGGCGATACCTAATGCCGCGCATAAGCTGTAACGTCTTGCGTATGTGACCGCGCTTCCTGCGCCTTGTGCAGTGACTTTGCCCATCGGCAATTTCAACGGTTCACTCTCGATGTACTCGCCGCTACTGTGTAAAATAAGGGTGGTAACGCAAATGTTTTCACCTTCCGTTGTAGTCGATTGGAAGAAGGAAAGGCCGTTCTTTGCTAAATAAGGCTTGATCGTGCTGATGATTTCTTCTAACGGGCTGTATTTGCTTTTGAAATGCGGGTTTTCCGCTGTTTTCTTTGGAGCCGGACATTCTTCTTGGAATTTGCAAAGAGCAGCAGCAATATTTGCGATACTTTCCGAACGTTTCATTTTCTTATTCCTCCTTTTGTGGTACACTATCCGTAGGTTCATTTTCTTTGTAGCGCGGAAGCTGGCTGACATGCGCGATTACTTCGGCCAGCTCCGCTAATCTTTCTTCCAGGCGTTCAATTTTCCGTTGTAAATTCTTTATTTCCCCTTCTGTCACTTCATATTGCCGTTGCAGTTCCTCTAATACAGTTGTCATACTCAACTCCCTCCAAATGGCTGCTGTATTCGATTGTCACGCCATCCAGCACGTGCATATCGACGAAAGACTGAACCACGTTATGCACTTCGTAAAAGCCTTCCTCACCGTCGGCGGTTTTTACTCCGGTTTGCTCGACGATCTCTTCAAAATCGGGAATCCGCATTTCTTCTTCATAACAACGGTTGAGATAACTGAAAATTTTTCGCTCTTTTTCGTTCACCATCTCACCTCCTTAAAATGGGATACAGTTTCCGTATTTTTGGTACTCTTCCCACGATAGCAGCAAGTTTTCTAATGTGTTCATTTCGTGTTCTAATCCAGCAATGCGGCCATGAATCCATGCTTTTGTGCGATCATCCATTTCCTTTGCAAGCTCTGCCGCATAATCGTTCATGGAACGCTTGATTAACTCAATACGGTAGCGAATCGCTTCTTCCACGTTCTCACCTCCTTATTGGGCTTCGCGTTCCATCCAACGGAAGAACGCCTCGCGATTGACTTTTTTATGCCGGCCAATTCGCAATAATGGGAAGTCTGGCCGTTCCATGATTTCGTAAGCAATCCGTAAGCTGCAGCCAAGAATTTCAGCAACGTGTTTCGCGGTAAGTATAAGTGGATACCGTTCTTTCGTTTGCATAAATCTCTCCCTCCTGTTTCGTTATAGGTAAACTAATCAGCAATAAAAAGTTTCTCCACCGGAACACCTAACACATGGGCAATCCGAATGGCTAACCGCAAACTTGGTGTTTTTGTCCCTTTCTCAATCCGATTGAGATATGAAGCAGAAATCCCCAATTTTCTTGCCAATTCTGCTTGTGTCATGCCTTGTTTGTTCCGGTAGTAAGTAATTTTGTTACGCAATAACTAAACCCCTTTTTGCTTTTGGTTTAGTTATTGCTCAACCTAACTCTAATTATACGCATGTTTCGCTATAAGTCAATAACTTAAATTAACTTTTTTTCATTTATTTTCACCTAATTTTATTCATTTTCATTTAAAAGGAATATTTATCACCTTATTTCTGTTAATACAATGTTGATACATTGTAATTACAAATGCATAATATAAGTTGAGTTGCAGTGAAACAAATCGGGGAATAAGGGGTGAAAATGCTTGGAACAATTAAAAAACATTGGTAAAAAGATACGATTCTACCGTCAGCAAAAGGGATGGTCACAGGAACAGTTGGCAGATAAATTAGGAAAAAACAAAAGCTATATATCAAGGGTAGAAAATGGTAAAGAACGGCCAAACCTTGAATTTTTGGTCAGCGTAGCCGATGCACTTGGAATTAATGTCAAAGACCTATTTGATGATGAATATGTCGTTCCGGCTCCAAAGGAATTACAGGACATTGGAATGGAGTGGATCGTCCTAAATAAAGAATTGAAAGAACAAGGATTCACGCCGGAAAAAATCCGGCAGTTAGTCAAAATTGCCAAGATGTTTACTAAACTAAATGGCGAATAATGTCGAAAAAGAGCAATCAAATTTCGACATTTTTCCCCTTTCCGTATAGGTGAAAAGGAGTATAATTGAGTTAAACAGAATATACAAACATATGTTCTATATGAAAGGGGAAACGCCGCCATGGAGGGGAAAGTCATTTATACCGACCAGCTGCCGGAGGGCATGATTTTTATTTTGCCTGATAATGTCCTTCTTGTCGGAAAATCTTCAGCGAAAGGGGCAGAAACAGCATGAAGGGGTATTTCCGCAAGAGGGGAGATAAGTGGAGCTTTACGGTAGACATTGGGAAAGACCCGATCACCGGAAAAAGAAGACAAAAGACGGTATCGGGTTTTAAAACAAAGAAAGAAGCACAAGCGGCTTGTGCGGAGTTGATCGCAAAAATTGAAAAAGAAGGATACATCGAACCGGCACGATTGACTCTTGCGGAATTTGCAGAAAACGTCATAAAGGGGGAAATTGAGCCGAATTATCGACCGAATACAACACACATATATATTCAAACGTTAAGGCTAATCAAAGAAACGATTGGACATATCGAGCTATCTAAACTTAATGCCCTACACATTCAACACTTCGTGAAATATTTAAGGGAGAAAGGATTAAAAAACGGAACAATTAAACTGCATATTTCAAAACTGAAACGGATATTAAGGTTTGCTACTAAATGGAAGTTGATTACGTACGACTTGGCCGCAGCCATCGAAATGCCAAAGACGACCGAAAAGAATATGAAATATTGGACATTTGACGAGTGCATGAAGTTTTTAGAAAAAACCAAAAACGAACAATATTATTTAGTATTTTTATTAACCATATTTACCGGATTGCGGCGCGGGGAAGTGTTAGGGATTCCGATTCATAACGTAGATTTTGAAAACAATACGATTAAGATTGACCAACAAATTACTGTTGTTAATGGAAAAGCGAGAATTGAAAAAGTATTAAAATCGGAAAGTTCGCATCGAGTGATTGATGTTCCGTCCGATATTATGCACCAATTGAAAAGACATATTCATGAGAAAAAGAAATTGTTTTTTGAGCTCGGAATTCAAAATAAACATAACCTTGTATTCACAACATCCAAAGGAACGCCGATCTACCCGGGGAATGTTTCTGCGCGTTTCCGAAAATTGTGCAAAGAGCTTGGAATGAAGCCAATTCCTTTTCATGGATTGCGGCACTCTCACGCTACGATGTTAGCAGAAATGAAAGAGAATGTCCATGCCATCGCAGAACGGTTAGGGCACTCATCGACGACCATTACGAATGAAATGTATATTCACCTTACGAACAAAATGAAATCGTCATTGAGCGAAAAATTAGAGGCCATTTACAATGAAACAATGAAAAATCATGGTTAATGTGGTCAAAATGTGGTCATTGATGGTATCGGGTGAAAAACAAAACAGCCGCATCCCTTGATACACAAGGGATTACGGCTGTGTATTTAAAAATTCACCTCCTTTGGCTCGGGAATAAGATAACGCTCCAATTGCTTTCTTAAAGCGTCCGGGACCGGTTCGCTTTTTTGCGTTTGAAAATTAAAGTAGACAATCGTTGATTCGCCGAGCGCAATTAACGTTCCCGTCTTTTCATCCAAAATGCGGTGAACCAATTGGAAGCTTTTATTGCCGATTTTCGCCACATTCGTTTCAATTTTTAAACGCTGGCCGAAAAATGCCTGGTTGACAAAATCACATTTCGCCGAGGCGAGAATAAAACGCCAGTCTTTTATATCGCTTCCATACCCTAATTCTTCAAACATACGAATGCGCGCTTCCTCCAAATAAATAAAATAGCTGGTGTTGCTAACGTGGCCGAGCGCATCGGTTTCACAAAAGCGAACGTTTACTGTCATCGTATGAGTCGCCATAAACCTCTCCCTCTCTAATTACTAACTAGTCGGTATGTTGTTTTTATCATAGCTGGATTTTTTTATTTCGGCAACTGTTTTTTTATTGGTTATTTAGCACATAGTTTTATTTTTGATTAAAATAATGGAAAAAGCGGCATCCAATGCAAAAAATGAGATGCCGTTGACTTCTACCCCATCAAGAGCGGTACCAATAGATACGCAAGGGTCGATAAAACTCCGCACAATAAGGAAATGCGCAATTTATATTTGGCATAGCCCATTACATCCATCTCCATAATCGACGCCGTGGTGATCGTCGTATCTCCTAACGGAGAGGCGAAAGCGCCAAACGTTCCACTTGCAAACACTGCTCCAATCGTCATCGCCAGCGGCGCTTCTGTCGCTTTGGCAAGCGTAACGCCAAGCGGCATAAAAATCCCCCATGTCCCCCACGAGGAGCCGATAAAATATGAGACAAACGATCCGATCACAAATACGGCGGCGGGCACGATTTCTTTTGGCAGCCACGTTCCAAATGTGGAGGAAATGTAAGCGGAAAAACCTAACTCATCAGCGATCAATGATACGGCCCAGACGAGAAGAAGCATCCCGATGGGTGCCATTAATTGATTGCCGCCGGCAAAAAAATGATAAATTAGCTCATGCAGCGATTGTTTTCGTACCATATAAAAAACGGTAGAAATCATGATCGTCACAAATAAGGCGATGAGCATCACCAACGTCGCGTCGGCTTGCGAAAATACGTCGACAAACGTTCTTGCCCCTTTTCTTTTCCCATCATACCAAAAGAAAAAGAATGTCAGCACGAGCACAAGAAAAAGCGGAAAAAATAAATGAAGTGGTTCTCCTGTCACCAGTGCCAGCTCTTTGCGCAGCCCCAGCCCGTGCAGTTCATTCGTCTTGTCTTTTTCTTTTTTTCCTCTCTTCTTTCCAATTTTTACGTTCATAAACGTGGTAAGCAGACCGACTCCTAAGGCAATAATGGCAAAAAAATTGTATGGCAGGCTTTGCAAAAACAATTGATAGGCCGATACATCGATTTTGTTTTGCTTCAGCGCCCCTGCCACGACCGATATCATAAAGCCGACAAACGCGGTCGCCGCCGGAAGAAGGACGATAATCGGCTCAGTCGACACATCGATAATATAAGCCATCCTCCTTCTGTCGATCCGGAACTTTCCAAGCACTGATTTCATCACTGGGCCAAGCAGCATAATGCGAAACATCGGCGTGAAAAAAGTAAAAGGGACGGTAAGCCAAATAAATAACAATAGTCTCCGCTTCGAATGAAGTTTTTCTGCTATCCACTCAACAAAACCTTTCACTCCGCCAGTAATTTGCATCATCCCAATTAATGAACCAAATAAATATAAAAACGCCACCACTTTGATATGCTCGACATCACTGATCGTTTCAAGCAGCGCCAATACGGCGCGTTCCACCGCTGCAAGCACGCTTTTTTCCAAACATAACGCTCCGAAGATCAGACCGATGACAAGACCCGGCAAAATTTCTTTCAGCCAAATCGCCAGCGGAATGATGATGAGAAACGGCAATAACGACAGCCATGTTCCTTCCATTCCATTCACCCTTTCATTGTTAAAAGGATGGCCATAATTAGAGAAATTTATGATGGTTAATTGTTGATTATTTAGAACATAGTTTTGTTAAATTAAATAAAAAAACGGGCATTTGCCCTAAATTAGACAATGCCCGTTTATTTTCGCCGCGCAAAATCGACAAAACGGAATTTATCAAGCCGGTGCCGTGACTCCGTATATTGAAACAGCGTGGCGTCATTTAAATAAACGTAGTTTTTGACCACGACGATATGGTCATAGCCGCTGATATCTAAATATTTTCGGTCTTCTTCACTCACCCGGTCGACAAACATTTCTTTTTTCGCAAAGCTGATGTGTAATTTGAGCTTTTTCTCTAAATATTCGTAAATGGAATCTGCGCATATTTCTTTTGTCAGCGTCGGCACATATTTTTTCAGAAAAAAGTCTTTGTCTAAAATAATGCGCTCCCCTTCGATTTCACGCGAACGGACGACTTTCCATATTTCCTCTCTGCCTGCCGCCTGCAGCTGCTGCTTTAAGTACGAATCGGGTTTGATCACTTCCAGCTCATGAACAATCGTTCGCACCGGCTGTTTCATATTCTGTGCCAATTCTTTAAAGCTGACGAGCCCCGAAACAGGAAAGTCATACTTTTCGACATCTAAAACGATAGATCCTTTCCCTTTCATTTTTTGAATATAACCATGCTCGGAAAGCAGATTGAGCGCTTTGCGAATCGTCTCTCGTGACGTGTGATAGCAATCGGCTAGCTCATGTTCGGACGGCAGTTTATCATACGGCTTCCAGTGACCTTGGCGAATCTTTTCGATAAGGTCGTGATAAATCGCTAAATATTTATTTTCATGCATATCGCTCACCGACATGTATTGTATCACGATTTCGTTAGGTGATAAACTATCGATTCATACGGACGAAGCTGAATCGTGCGAAATTCGCTTGGCGAGTCGGCGTAGTTCGAAAGCAATATTTCGCTTGCATAACCATCGATCTTCACGTCATCCGGCAGGACAAACGTCGTCTCTTTTCCGTAAAAATTGTTGACAACAAGCAGCTTTTCCTTTTCGCCGTTGCGCAAATAGGCGAAAATTTGCGGATGGTCGGCAAGCAATAGCTGATAGTCTCCAGTCGTAATAATGTCATATTGTTTGCGCAGCTGAATCAAGCGCTGATAATGATAGAAAATCGACGTCGAATCTTCGAGCGCTTTTTTAACGTTAATTTGTTTATAGTTGTCGGCGACACGAATCCAAGGGGTTCCGGTCGTAAACCCGGCGTGCTCGCTGTCATCCCATTGCATTGGCGTCCGTGAATTGTCGCGTGATTTTCGTTTTAAAATTTCCAGCACTTCTTGTTCGCTTTTACCTTGCGCTTGCAATATGTGATACATGTTGAGCGACTCGACATCGCGGTAATCGTCAATGCGCTCAAATTTTGGATCGGTCATGCCGATTTCTTCGCCTTGGTAAATATACGGAGTGCCTTGCATGAGGTGAATGGCGGTAGCGAGCATTTTCGCCGACTCTTTATGATACTTCCCGTCATCGCCGTAGCGCGACACAATGCGCGGTTGGTCGTGGTTGCACCAAAAGAGCGCGTTCCAGCCTCCGCCTTCGTGCATTTTGACTTGCCATTCCGATAAAATCCGTTTCAAGGCAAGAAAATCGAAATCGGCGACTGCCCATTTTTCCCCGTTCGGATAATCGACTTTTAAATGATGGAAGTTAAACGTCATATTTAGCTCATGGCGCTTTGGATTCGTATATTTAATGCAATGGTCGATCGTCGTTGACGACATTTCCCCGACTGTCATGATATCGTATTTCGAAAATACTTCGCGGTTCATTTCTTGCAAAAATTCGTGAATGCGCGGCCCATCCGTGTAAAATTTACGTCCGTCTCCCGGCGGCACCGAGCCGTCATCATCAGGAAAACGCTGGTCTTTCGAAAGCAAATTAATGACATCCAACCGAAACCCATCGACGCCTTTTTGAAACCAAAAATGCATCATATCGTAAATGCGGCGGCGGAGTTCTTCGTTTTCCCAATTTAAATCGGCCTGCGTCACGTCATACAAATGCAAATAATACTGCCCGGTTTGTTCGTCATATTCCCACGCCGAGCCGCCAAACTTCGATTGCCAATTTGTCGGTGCGCTTCCATCCGGCTTCGGATCGCGCCAAATGTAAAAGTTTCGGTACGGACTTTGTTTTGACGAACGCGCCTGCTTAAACCATTCATGTTCGGTCGACGTATGGTTGACAACCATATCCATGATCAGCTTCATGCCGCGTTTGTGCACTTCTTCGAGCAAACGGTCAAAGTCTTCCATCGTCCCGTATTCATGATGGATTTGAAAATAGTCGCTAATATCATAGCCGTTGTCACGCTGCGGTGACTTGTAGATCGGCGTCAGCCAAATGACATCGACGCCAAGCAGCTTTAAATAATCGAGTTTCTCGATGATTCCTGGCAAATCGCCGATTCCGTCGCCATTCGTATCGTTAAAGCTTTTCGGATAAATTTGATACACCACCGCTTTTTTCCACCATGGTTGTTGTTCCATTTCTTTCATCACCTCATTTAATTTATGGATAAAAACGATACCATTGGTGAAGATACACCAATGGTATGTTTGATTGGTTATTTAGAACATAGTTTCAATAAAATAGAGGCCTTCATTAGCGATTCGCTTTACGGAACTTGCTAAATACAAACGTGAGAACAAACGGTACGATGATGGCGATCGCCATGCCAATAAAGAACGGCACCCACTTTTGCGGCACGATCGATAAAAATCCTGGCAAGCCGCCGACCCCAATCGATGGCGCGATGACTTTATTTAACGTAATAAACATTCCGGCAATCGCCGCCCCCGTCATCGCTGAGATGAATGGGTAGCGGAAGCGCAAGTTTACGCCGAACATCGCTGGCTCGGTAATGCCAAGATACGCGGATACCGCTGATGTAAAGGAAAGACCTCTTAATTTTTCATCTTTAGCGACAAACATCATCGCCAATGCCGCCGAGCCTTGGGCGATGTTGGACATAACGAGGATCGGCCACAGGAACGTACCGCCCGTGTTGGCAATCAACTGCAAGTCAACCGGCAAGAATGTATGGTGCATTCCCGTCACAACAAGCGGCGCGTATAACGCTCCATACAAAAAGCCACCAATCGCTGGAACATTGTCAAAAATAGTAACAAACACGTGCGTAATCGCATTACCGATCGCAAACGTAATCGGCCCAATCGCGATAAACGCTAAAAACCCTGTAATTAACAAAGCAATCGGAGCAACCAGCAGCAACTGGAACGCATCTGGGATGCGCTTGCGCAAAAACAGCTCCAGTTTCGCCAGCACATAAGACGCGACAAGCACCGGCAGCACTTGACCTTGGTAGCCGACTTTTTGCACTTCCATACCAAACAAATTCCAAATCGGAATTTCTCCTTTTTCTTTCGCTGCTCCCCATCCCCAAGCATTTAACAAATCTGGATGGACAAGCATTAACCCGAGGACAATTCCTAACAATGGGCTGCCGCCGAATTTTGTCACGGCTGACCAGCCGATCAAGCCTGGCAGGAACACAAACGCCGTATTGGCAATCAAGTTAATGATGCTAGCAAGATCGGCCCATTCTTTATGCACTTCGACAAACGACTTGCCTTCATAGAAAATGCCCGGGCCTGTTAACACGTTGTTAATCCCCATGAGCAAACCGGCCGTCACGATCGCCGGCAAAATCGGAATAAAAATGTCGGCCAATGTTTTAATGGCGCGCTGCAGCGGATTTAAATTCGCTTCGGCGGCATCTTTAATTTCTTGCTTGGTCGCCCTGCCGATTCCCGTTATTTCGACCATTTCGTTATATACTTTATCAACCAGTCCTTGACCGATTACAACTTGAAATTGGCCGTTTGCGGAAAATGAACCTTTCACAATATCGATGTTTTCTAACGCTTCTTTATCTACCTTTCCTTCGTCTTTCAACGCGAAGCGCAGTCGCGTCACGCAATGGGTAGCGGCGACAATATTTTCTTTTCCGCCAACCGCTTCGACGATTTTTTTAACGGATTGTTCATATCCCCCCATAAAAATGCCTCCTCTTTCTTTCTCTAGCAATCAATTAAATCGCTTTCAGCAATCGTTTTCAAAAAAACTTGTATATACAAGTCACCTTCATTTTAACCTGTATATACAGGTTCGTCAACAGTTTATTTCGACATGATTATTAATTTTTCGACATGAATGTTAGTTTTTCTCTAACTTTCACTTCTTTTGTTATATTTTGTCAGCCAGCAGGAAAATAAATTGGCTAGTTGGAAAATAAATTATAGAAAAAATAGAGAGGAAAGGATGGACAAACAAAGATGAAGACATATACACTTCGTGAAGCGGCAAAGAAATTGGGGGTAGCGCCACACATACTAAAACAATGGGAAAAAGAGTTTGCCGAATGTGTGACCATCCCCCGTACCCAGCAAGGGGCGCGCATTTTTACAGAAGAGCTGCTAACGCAGTTTCGCCATATTAAAGAGTGGCTGGCGGACGGGCGTCATAAACAAGACATTATCCGCGATTTCAAACAGCAGCTGCTACAGCCAATAGAGCTGGAGTTGCCTGTCATGGAAGGAGAAATTATTGACGTTCCCCGTTCTTCACGCCACGATGCCCAATACATAGCGGAACAGTTGGCGAAGCGGATGAAAGAAGAAATCGTCGTAGCCTTGAAAAAAGAAACGACGGAAGTTTTGCAGCAGGCAATGAACGAAGTGAAATCCTATTTGAATGAGATTCAAGACCAGTCCGCTGCTACCAAACAAACCGTTTGCGATTCATTAGCGCAATATGCAAAAACATTGCAGCAGGAAACGGAAGAAATCCATGAACATCTTGAAAACGTTGTTACGTTTTTACAGGAAGAAAAAACCAAGCAGGAACAAGAGCGAAAACGCCTCGAAGAACAAATTATGGAGCGGGAAAAAGCGTTTCGCGAACTCGTCTTTTCTTTCCGCCAAGCGGCGGCTGGCGCCAGCGCGAAACGTTCAAATAAATGGTGGAAATTTTGGTAAAACAAACAACTCGGCCTATGGAGCCGAGTTGTTTGTTTATCTTGTCGTTGAAACCTTATTCTATCGCCTCTTTACCTAACATGTTAGGCGGCTGTTTCCACATATCGACCACCGCTCCCGCTTCATCGACGTCAACGACAAAAGAGCCGTTGCTGTAGCGGTCGGCGCTGCGCAGTGCTGCAGCCGAAATGGTCTCAACCGTCCCCGTTTCCGTGCGAATGAGCAGCGTCTCGTCACCGCCCTCCGTTAACACGGAAGCTACGATCCGATGCGGGTTTGTCTTTAACTCCCGGAGCATAACGACGCCGCGTTTAGCACGCGATGTTTTTTCAAATTCGCTAAGCGGCATTTTTTTCACAGCCCCGCGCTGGGTCGCGATGACTAAATACCGCTCCTCTTCGCCCGCGACTGGATGCGCGGAAACGACGTAATCTCCTTCTTTTAAATTAATTCCTTTTACCCCGGCGGCACGCACGCCGACGGAGCTGATTTCTGCTTCGTCAAACCATAATCCGTATCCTTGATTCGTCACAAGCAATAAGCTTTGCTGGCCATCGGTGCTATATACGTGTATCACTTCATCGTCTTCTTTAAGATTCATCGCCACGAGCGGCCGCGTATAGCGCTGCACTTTGTATTGCGCAAGCTCGGTTCGTTTTACCATGCCTTGTTTCGTAACAAACACAAGGCTTATCGCTTCAGCAAACTGTTTCACCGGCACGGCGGCGATAATGTCATCATCGCGTTCAAGCGGAATGAGATTAGAAATATGCTGGCCGACGTCCTTCCAGCGAATATCCGGCAACTCATAAACCGGACAATACAGATAATTGCCGCGGCGGGTAAACAGCAATAATACGTCGGTTGTATTCATTTCCAACAGGGCAAGAAGCCGGTCGGATTCTTTCATGCCGAAATCTTGGCCGTTTGATGCGCTGTACGAACGATAGCTCGTTCGTTTCACATATCCTTCTTTCGTGACGGTGACAATCACGTCTTCTGCTGGAATCATCACTTCTAAGTTGATTTTAATTTCTTCAATTTCTTCTTCAATTTTCGTTCTCCGCTCATCGGCATATTGCTTTTTCATCGCTTTTAACTCTTTTTTAATGACGGAAAGCAGCTTTTTTTCCTCGCTTAAAATCGCGGTCAGTTCCTGAATCGTCTTTTCTAGTTCTTCGGCTTCCTGCTTCAGCGCGGTAATGTCGGTGTTCGTTAAGCGGTATAGCTGCAGCGATACAATCGCTTCCGCCTGCATTTCGGTAAACTCATACTTGGCGATTAAATTGTCTTTGGCGTCGCGCTTATCGCGGGAAGCGCGGATCGTTGCAATCACTTCATCTAAAATGGATAAAGCTTTCATCAGTCCTGCGACGATATGCTGGCGTTCGTGCGCTTTTTTCAGCTCATATTGCGTGCGGTTCGTTACCACTTCCTTGCGGTGCTCAATGTAGGCATCAAGCAACTCTGGAAGGCTTAACAGCTTCGGCCGGCGCTGATGAATCGCCACCATATTAAAGTTGTACGGCACTTGCAAATCGGTGTTTTTGTATAAGTAGTTTAATATTCCTTCCGCATCAGCGTCTTTTTTCAGCTCGATCACGATGCGCAGCCCGGTGCGGTCTGTTTCGTCACGAACGTCGGCAATGCCGTCGAGCTTTTTGTCAAAGCGAAGCTCATCGATTTTTTTGACGAGGTTCGCTTTATTGACTTCATATGGAAGCTCCGTAATGATAATTTGCTTTTTCCCGCCTTTTCCTTGTTCAATCACCGCTTTGCCGCGGATAATGATTTTCCCTTTTCCGGTTTCATACGCTTTTTTAATGCCATCTTTTCCTTGAATAATGCCACCGGTTGGAAAGTCGGGACCATGAAGCACGGTCATCAGCTCATCGACCGTGCAAGCAGGTTTATCAATCCGCATCAATACAGCGTCAATGACTTCCCCTAAAGGATGCGGCGGAATTTCGGTCGCATATCCGGCTGAGATGCCGGTTGAACCGTTCACTAATAAATTCGGAAACATCGCGGGCAATACAACCGGTTCTTTCGTCGTATCGTCAAAGTTCGGTACAAATTCGACCGTCTGCTTGTCAATATCGCGAAGCAATTCAGCGGCGATCGCTGACAGACGCGCTTCTGTATAGCGCATCGCCGCCGGCGGGTCGCCGTCAATGCTGCCGTTATTGCCATGCATTTCAATCAAGACGTTGCGCAGCTTCCAATCCTGGCTCATCCGCACCATCGCTTCATAGACGGACGAATCGCCGTGCGGATGAAAATTTCCGATCACGTTACCGACCGTTTTCGCCGCTTTGCGAAACGGCTTATCAGCTGTGTTTCCATCGATATACATCGCATATAAAATGCGGCGCTGCACCGGCTTTAACCCGTCACGGACATCAGGGAGCGCCCGTTCTTGAATAATGTATTTGCTGTAGCGGCCGAAGCGGTCGCCAAGCACGTCCTCCAGCGGTAAGTCTAGCAGCCTTTCTGCCATCAGTTATCCCCTCCTGCGACAAATACGTGCTCATGATCTAAAATGTTTGGATCATCTTCTAATCCGAACGCAACGTTCGCTTCAATCCATTTACGGCGCGGCTCTACTTTATCGCCCATCAGCGTGGTGACGCGGCGCTCCGCCCGGGCTGCATCTTCAATGCGCACGCGAATGAGGGTGCGCGTCTCTGGGTTCATCGTTGTTTCCCACAATTGATCGGCGTTCATTTCGCCAAGCCCTTTATAGCGCTGCACCGTATAACCTTTGCCGAATTTCCTCGTAATTTCTTTTAGCTGCGCATCGGTCCATGCGTACTCAACGATTTCTTTTTTGCCGCTGCCTTTGCTTACTTTATAGAGCGGTGGAAGAGCGATATACACTTTTCCTGCTTCAATGAGCGGCCGCATATAGCGATAGAAAAACGTCAGCAGCAACACTTGAATATGGGCGCCATCCGTGTCCGCGTCCGTCATGATGATGATTTTGTCATAGTTAATGTCCTCCAGCGAAAAGTCCGGTCCGACTCCCCCGCCGATCGCATGGATAATCGTGCTGATTTCTTCATTTTTTAAAATATCGGCGAGCTTCGCTTTTTCCGTGTTAATCACTTTTCCGCGCAGCGGCAATACGGCCTGAAAGCGGCGGTCGCGCCCTTGTTTTGCCGAGCCACCCGCCGAATCGCCTTCGACCAAATATAATTCGTTTTTCTTCGGATTGCGCGATTGTGCCGGTGTTAATTTTCCGCTTAACACCGTCTCTTTCCCTTTTCGCTTTTTTCCGTTTCGCGCTTCCTCACGCGCTTTGCGGGCCGCTTCGCGCGCCTGGTATGCCCGGATCGCCTTTTTAATTAACATCGCGCTAATGTCCGGATTTTCCTGCAAAAAGTATGTTAAATGCTCGGATACGACCGCATCGACGGCGGAGCGGGCTTCGCTCGTCCCCAGTTTTCCTTTTGTCTGCCCTTCAAACTGCAGCAGGTGTTCTGGGATTCTCACCGAGACGATTGCCGCTAATCCTTCGCGAATATCTGATCCTTCCAAGTTTTTATCTTTTTCTTTTAACAGCCCTGTCTTGCGCGCATATTCGTTAAAGACGCGCGTCATCGCCGTCTTGGCGCCCGCTTCATGCGTGCCGCCGTCTTTCGTGCGCACGTTGTTGACAAACGACAGCACGTTTTCCGAATAGCCGTCGTTAAACTGAAAGGCAAATTCAACTTCAATCCCGTTTTGTTCCCCAGCAAAATAGACGACTGGATGAAGCACATCTTTATCTTCGTTTAAATAGGCGACAAACGCTTCAATCCCATTTTCATAATGGAATACATCGCGCATCCCGGTCCGTTCATCCACGAGCTCGATTTTCAGCCCTTTTAGCAAAAACGCCGATTCACGCAGACGCTCGCTTAACGTCTCATAATTAAACGTCGTCGTGCTGAAAATCGTCGGGTCTGGTTTAAATTGAATGATCGTTCCCGTTTTGTTCGTCGTTCCGATTTTTTCAAGCGTCGTCACCGGCTTTCCGCCATTTTCAAAACGCTGCTGGTAAATAAAACCGTCGCGGTGGATCGTCACCACGAGCCATTCCGACAAGGCGTTGACGACCGATGCGCCGACCCCATGCAAGCCGCCACTCGTTTTATAGCCGCCTTGCCCAAACTTGCCGCCGGCGTGAAGCACCGTTAAAATCACTTCCGGCGTCGGCTTGCCGAGCTTATGCATCCCCGTCGGCATCCCGCGCCCTTCATCAAGCACGGTAACGCTGTTATCTTTATGTATTTTGACAAGAATATAGTTTCCGTACCCTGCCAACGCTTCGTCGACCGAGTTGTCGACAATTTCATAGACGAGATGATGCAGGCCGCGGCTGTCGGTGCTACCGATATACATTCCCGGCCGCTTGCGCACCGCCTCAAGCCCTTCTAACACTTGAATCGCATCATCGTTGTATTCGTATACCGATTGTTTTGCCACAAGCATACCCCTTTCAACCAAAACAAGAACATTTGTTTCTGTTTTATTGTAACATAAAATTCGCCAGCGTCTACGCTTATTTTACCGATTCCGACAAAATCCCTATTAAAAATGGAAATGACCATCTTAAAGATGGTCGATTCCGTTTACTGTTGTTTCGTTAGCGCGTGTTCCACTTTAATGCAGCGGTCCATCACAACCGTATAGCCTTTTTCTTTTAAAAATTCATAGGCTTCTTCATTGACGACGCCAAGCTGCGCCCAAAAAACGTCGGCGTCAATCTGGACAAATTCGCGGGCGATTTCCGGCAAATGTTCGGAACGGCGGAAGACGTTGACAATGTCAACATGCCCTTCAATATCGGTCAGCTTTTTAACAGCCGGAATTCCTTCCCATTGTTCAATCATCGGATTGACCGGAATAATTTCATAACCCGCGTCTTTCATTGCTTTCGCAACCATGTACGACGTCCGTTCCGGGTTGTCGGATAGTCCGACGACAGCGATGCGTTTTGCCTTCCGCAAAATTTCTCCAATTTCTTCTCTGCTTGGATTTGTAATTGGCATAAGCACTCTCTCCTTCGCTTTGTCTTTGCCGTACTATTTCTCCACAAATATTCAGAATCCTGCCAGCAGTTTTGAAAACATTTACAAAAAGATCAGTGAACCTCCCCGACTAAATCAACGATTCTAGCCGGGGCATCCATTGTCTTAATCCTAAATGCTTCGCATTGAATGGGAATGTGTCGAGAGTTTTGGTTAAAATAACTGCTCGGCAACGGATTCCACGTCCGTCGTCGGCTGCCGGCAGGCGAAATTTTCGCATACGTACACGGTCGTTTCCTCCCCGAGCGGTTCATACTCTGCCGCAAACGGAGCGATGTGCGCAACATCGGCCGGGTGTTCCGCCGCTAACAGAAACACGTTTGGCGCCAACGAGTGCTGCCACTTTTGAATCAACTGCTCCCGCTTTTCGTCGCCTTGTTTGCCGAACAGCACGACCTCGACCGTCGGCGTTTCGAGCAACAACAATCCTTGCAAGAAAAACGTATGCCCGCTTTCGTACGCTTCGACTGGACGCTTAAACACTTGATACATTTTCTCCGCTTTTTCTAACAGCGTCAAGTCTCCCGTCAGCCGCCCAAGACGGATGAGCTGTACCGCCGCGACGCTGTTTCCCGACGGCAGCGCGCCGTCGTAAATTTCCTTTTCGCGGACAATCAACGCTTCCGCGTCCTTTCCTGTCGTAAAAAAGCCGCCATGCTCGTTATCCCAAAACAGATCGAGCGCTTGTTTCATATATATTTTCGCTGTTTGCAAATAAGACAAATTGAATGTGGCCTCATACATTTCGATATACGCCCAGACAAGATAGGCATAGTCGTCGATAATGCCAAGATGCTTCGCTTCTCCATCGCGGTAGCGCACCATTAATCTTCCGTCTTTCACCAAATTCGCTTCGAGAAAGGATAGGGCGCGCTCTGCCATGTCCAAATAATCGCGGCGTTCATACACTTTTGCCGCTTTCGCCAGCGCGGCAATCATTAACGCGTTCCAAGCCGTTAATATTTTATCATCCACATGCGGATAGACGCGAGACGAACGCGCGGCAAACAGCTTTTCTCTTGCCTGCTCGAGTTTTTCTTGCAGCTCTTCTTCCGCCATGCCGTATCGCTTGGCGATGCGGTCGATTCGCGTATGAATGAGATTTGGCACGTTTTTTCCTTCGAAGTTTCCTTCTTCTGTAATATCATACACCTTGCAATACAATTCGCCAAGCTCGGCGCCGAGCACATCGATCACTTCCGCGGGCGTCCAGACGTAATATTTTCCTTCCACCCCTTCCGAGTCAGCGTCGATCGCCGAGTAGAAAGCGCCGTCTTTCGCCATCATTTCCCGCTTAACAAACTCGATAATTTGTTCGGCAATTTCTTTATAGCGTTCGTTTTTCGTCCGTTGATACGTTTCCGTATAAGCAATAACCAACAACGCGTTATCATACAGCATTTTCTCAAAGTGCGGCACAAGCCACATCGCATCGGTCGAATAGCGGGCGAAGCCGTAGCCGATATGATCGTAAATGCCGCCGTTGGCCATGCCGTTTAACGTTTTTTCGACCATCAACAGTGCGCGGTCATCCCGCTTCCACTGAGCATAACGGAGCAAAAACATAAGCATATGCGGAATCGGAAATTTCGGAGCGCCGCCAAAACCGCCATACACCGTATCAAAGCTGCCGGCAAGCTGGCGGTACGCCTTTTCCACCGCTTCGAGAGACAACCGCTCCGTACCCGCCGTGCGGACCGACTGCCGGAGCGCTTCGGTGATTTGTTCGGCCATCTGCTCGATTTCGTTTGGATTTTCCTGATATTTGTGATACAGCTTCGTCAATACGTCGATAAACCCCGGCTGTCCGTAGCGGCTCCGCTTCGGAAAATACGTCCCCGCATAAAACGGCTTCCCTTCCGGCGTCAAAAACACGCTGAGCGGCCAGCCGCCATGCCCCGTCAGCATCTGACAGACGCGCATATACACGGAATCAATATCCGGCCTCTCCTCGCGGTCAACTTTAATCGATATGTATTTTTCATTTAAGATCGCCGCGACTTCCTCGTCTTCAAAACTTTCATGGGCCATTACATGGCACCAGTGACATGTACTAAGTTAAACCTCTCTTTTTTAGTGTTTTATCAGTTAGCCCCCTGTTCGAGGGCTAGCTATAGCCAATGGACAAAAACACTGGCTTGCCTTCCCTTTTTGCTTTTTGAAACGCTTCTGGCGACCATTCCAACCAATTGACAGGATTTGTTTCATGTTGCTTCAAATAAGGACTTTTCGACATAACTAACCAATTATATTTTCCGTTATAACGTTCACGTTCGAGGTATTCCTTCATTATGTAAACACTTCCTTTTATCAAATATTAGAACGCTTCTTCCATCTTCGCCTGAACGGTTGTCCATAAACCGTATAAAAGTATTTGCTAGGAAGAGACGTTCACGTATATTTTACCAAGTATTTCCCATAAAGATACAACTAAAAATAATTTTAGTATTGGATAAATTATTCATTTGTTATATTATTTGTTACAGGTAATTATTAAGTCAACTTGCATACTCAGTGCAATATTTTCTTCAAGTTGTTATCAAATACTAAAAAGTCTTGGATCATTAGAGAGGGACATTGGAAATAAACTGATAGAAGCCTTAAAGAGGGTAACCACATTATCAAATTTTTCGACTGTTCAAGGATAATAAAAAGGAAAGAGATTCAAGCCGAATTGGTAAGTATGTTGAAACACAAGAAATTTTACCAGTAAATGTTCCAGATGAGAACAAAATGCTATAATTTTGATTATTATTTTCCAGAAAGGGTGATAATTATTAAGTTCGAAATTGGTGATGAAATAGACCAACTGGCTGTTAAAGTAATAATTCATGAATTTTCTAGATGTACCATCGCATTTAACACATTTATCAATTTAAGTCCTAAAAACCATAAAGAACTTGAGAATCCGAATACCGAAATAAGTCTATTAAGGTACAATGCATATGCTTTATTTGTCCAGCATCTGTACGAGTATTTTGTTGGTTGTATAAAACGTGATAGCCAAAACACAAAAGATATAAAGGGAGAAGAAATAGATATCCTAATAAATGCTGAAGTTGAAAAGATATTAAGAAATTGGAGACTTGCTATCGATAATGGTTACGCCCCACCTTGGGCAAATCACCGCAGCTACTACGAAGATACTTGTCCCCCAGAATTCGGAAAAGATTTTAGAAATATTCGTAACTCATTATCCCACGCCGATTATCGACGAATTCACGGGGGAAATCGAATTACTTTATCGGAGTTTTATAAAAAATATCATAAGTATGCAATGTTACTGTACCAGAATGGTCTTGAATGGTGGTCAATTCAAAAATTCGATAAAATTGAATTAGGTGATATTACTGCCTTCAGTCGTTTAATTTATCAAAAAGATTAAGCAAAATTGTATATCGACTAATTATGTATATATTGACCTTTTATATCAGATTCATAGAGTGGAATATAAAAAAGGAGTACCATCAATATCCGATCTCCCTTCCATCCCTTCTTACTTCCCTTTCTTTATGAAAGATACGGTGATATCGACAAAAAAAAACTTATTGACGTTCATCATCTTAAAGGAATTAGCCAAATTTAGCGAAGAGTATGAGATCGATCCCATAAAAGACTTACGCCCTGTTTGTCCTAATTGTCATGCTATGTTACATAGACGAACACCAGCCTATACCATTGAAGAACTAAAATAAATAATGAACAAGAACAATGTAAAATCATAACTCTATATAAATAAAAGGCGTTATCTCCATTTAGTCTGGAAACAACACCTTTTACTTTATTTGCACGATTTCTTTCATAAATTATCCCCATTACGCAGGAATAACGCCTTCTAATCTTTTCTTCTCTTCATTTTCATCAAATAACCTTTCCAATGTTTTACTTAATTCCTTCAACGCTTGTTCACTAAGCTTATTGTTTTCCGTAATAGCAATGGTAAGCTTCCCTACTTTGTATACTGTTTCGTACATGTCTTTGTTCCCCCTATCGTAAGTATTCTCGTTAACTTACTTGCAACAGGGAAACAATTTTAGGACATGTTGGTTTAAAAAAAGAACTAAGCAATTATATATAATAACGTCGCCAACCAGTGGCCAACAATTAACTATCTAAAGCAATGAGTTTCCTTTAATTTACTAGGCGACATATTTGCAATATGCCTTATGGTGAGTAAGGAATCCATATGTTTCTTCTAGGTGCGGAAGTGATAAAAATAAAAAGGCTAGTGCCAGAAAGAAAATATCAGAAAGTGTTAAACAACAAATTATTCAACTAGCTAAACAAGGGCTAGGAGTGCGGCAGATCGCAAGACAATTAAATATTTCTACCGGTTCGGTAAGTTACTATATCAAGAAAGAGGGGTTAGGCTAATAATGCCTAGCCTTATTTTTTTATGTTCCTGTCGAGGTTTTCCAGCCTGCCGCAAAAAAATTTTTTACCGATTCAATATTTCGTAATTGGTAAAATCTTGCCCTACCCTTCTTGAAGTAAAGCACCCGTTAGTCAAAAGCAAAATTAGTTAATTTTTAAATAATTTCCTTATCAATTCATCCCCCAAGAGTAATACTATTGCACAAATAATCAAAAACCACCAACCGAAACCTTTCCAGTACGTTGTTGCTGTAACTGATATTACAAAATACCAAGCTAACTTTACTAACCAGTATAAATACCTCATTTAAACGCCCTTCCTAACGAAGATTTCATAAATGTATTTTCTACACTTTATTTTAGACTTATTAAACAAACCTGCCCCGTTAGTTCAATAAAGCAACTACTCATTTACGCTATATCGCAAAATAACGCCCCTAGAACGAATTGAGTAAGGAAATAGTACATAAAATGAAATTTCGTTGCGTCAGAATCGCTTATAGAAACACATTTATGAAAAAATTACTCCCATTGTAAAGATAAATGCGGTAAATAATCCTAAAAGGAATAACAGTATTCTTTTTACTAAAGTTGGAGAAAATTTATAAGTAAGATCAAATATCAGTTCAACTAGACTAGTAGAAACACCCGTAGACATATTGTCAATATCCTTCTTCTTTCCAAACACAGCAAACCACATAAGAAAATAACCAAATAATGCTAGTATCGCTAGAAGCACTTTTAACCACATTTTAGTTTCTCCTAAAGTTGTTTTATCATCTCGATTTTAAATTATTCTGTAATGATCCACTAGCCCCTTTATTTACCAGTAAAAGTTTTTTAACTGTTGCGTATTTTTTCCGCACACCAGATCACACCCATAGACCCCCCTTCCCCCATTGGGAGGCTTCCTGCCTGTCTGTAAAATAACAAGTGTTTGAGTGCTGGCTGCAAGCTATCGCTGTGTATATTATCACCTATCATCATTTACTGTTATTGATTCAGATTGTTCATTTGTTGTTGTCTGTTGCTATTAGCTTGTTGTTCCTGCTGTCGTTGTCCCTTCCTTCCTTGTTCTATTCCTGTTGTCCTGCTTGCTGTCCGTTGTCTTTACCTACTGTTTTGTCTATAGTATTGTGACAGTGATTTTTGATAGTGCCGCAAGCCGCTTTCCTGCGTGCCTGCTGCGATACTATCACATATCTTGAGTTATGATAGTTACCTATTTTTTATCATGACCTCTTTTAATCTGACTAGGTCATCTAATTCTTGCTGGGTTTCCTGAGTTAAATAAATTAAGTTACTGTAAAGTGATTCTAGTCGCTGTATATGACTTTCAATTTGGTTAACGATATCAAAATATTTCAATGAAGTTTTTATTGCTATCCTAATTGTTTCTGCTTTACTTATTTCAACTAAAGATTCTCTGTTTAGCCTATCATGTAGTCTATTAAAGTCTTCTAATTCATCTACGTTTAAACCCGAACTAATAGAATGTATATTTTTCAATGTCGATCCCCCCTAAATAATTTATACAATTTAAATATAGCAGATTTTTAATAAAAATAAAACGAAAATATTGTATTAAAAATAAATAAATGTTACAATATATTTTTTAACTCAACTAAAAACAACTCACCTTAACTTACCTTAACTGACATTGTTTCATTTTCACTTAACTCTATGAGGTTATAGATTTGAACTGTCTAACTATTACACGATTTTGACATGTTGTGCATGATTTCTTACCGCTGTAGTTTTAATGTAAACTGTTCATCCATCTAACATAGATGTGACAAGGGTTTTTCCTCTTTTCTCACTTAAAAAAGTTGGTAAATCTATTGTTTATATTGCACAATTCAGCACAATTTTCTGCTAAGCAAATAAAGTAACAATATTAAATTTTGGTCAGGTGTATTAAAATAAAAAGCTGTCCTAACACTTTACCAGATAATAATAAGCTAGTATTGAAGTGAAGAACAGCCGATTTCATGATAGTGATTTTCGTCCGCCTCAGTTTTGTGACGGTTCAATAACTGAACGTTAATACACCATTCTTATAAATCGTTCCTAATTGTTGACAGTATTTATTACTTAGATAAATTTCTTTGAGATGAGAATAATTAAATTTGATTATTTTAAATATGTGTAAGGTAAATTTGTATAACGTTCACTTTTGAAACCATAAGAAGTTCATTTATGGAACTATGGAAGTGCAATTTTAACAATACCTTCCCTATGTGATTAACAAACAAGGGACTTTCAACAATTATAAAGATTAGAATGTAAGGAGAATATTAAAATGAAATATTTTACCGGGATAGTAATGGTTATTTCAGGTATCTTACTCCTTATTGTTACAAAAAATAAGGACTTCAAAGAAATTGAAGATTCGTTAGTTATAGGATATTCATTTCTGTTTTTTGGAATTTTATATATAGTGTATAAATATTTTCGTAAACCTTAAAAAATTACTAAACCAGCTAATAGTATATATTAAGGAGTTCGATTCTTGTAAAAAATTAAATTCTTACTATGAGAATTCTGATAAAATAATAGGAATACTCGACAAGAGGTGAATAAAAATAATTTGGTACTTTGTATTAAAAATTTGCATCCTCTTTTTAGGTTTGTTCATAGTAAAATATGGATTACAATATACAGAACGTGTTGCAAAACGCATAACGAATGCATAAATGCACATAAAAAATCCATCACCTTGGAAATCATATACAGTGACCAAAAAACAACTCTCCAAGGGGTGGACACTATCATGATTTCCAATTTGAACAGCGAACATGCATGGTCTTATGAAATCGATCCACTTTTAGCATCCTTATTTCGATATATTGACTCTCTGTCGTTACCAGAAACACCGTATGTGACAGGAAGGCCGCCAGTGTCGAAAAAATCGTTGTTGAAATGTTTCTTTTTGAAAATATTCATTTCCCCTATCAACCGCCGCAATAGCGAGGAACGGAAAGATGCCTATGGCCGGGTTCTTCCTGTCTTTTTGAAAACGAGGTTTGGCCAATGGCCGTTTGGGCTTCGCCGCGGGATTGAACGGGTATTTAATGAGTTAAAAAGTGATGGGGTGGAACAGCCGCGATGGTATGGATTTCATCGATATGTACTGCATGTGTTATGCTGTATCCTTATGCATAACTTCGAGTTTTTACTCTAGTTTTGCAACACCATCATAAAGACTTTAGGGTATTGTTAATCACACTAGTTTTTTGCCTTCATATACCTAGCAAATTCTAGAAAGTCCATATCTTTTGTATATTCCTCTAAATCCTCATAAGTAATCTTTTCACTATTTACTTCATCATTAGTTGTTTTTATTTTAGGTACAATTATTTCAGCTTGAATTTCCTGTTCCTGCTTTTGCTTATAATCGTGTAAACGTTCTTTGTCCTGTTCAGCTGATGACCCTAACTTGATTTTCTTCTCTTCCAGTTCTTTAACATTTTCAGCGGCCTGAGTATATAACTCATATTGTTCTAATGGTTTATAGATAAAATAAATATTTTTATTGGGAAACTTATCGCTTTTATCTTTTTTGAGTAAACCCACAGATTCTAGATTTTTCAACGATTCAATGACTGTCTTTTTTGCAAGATTAGTCATTATCATTAGATCTTCGATTGTTGGGTAAGCATACCCATAATTATTATTGTCTAGTTGATATAACCTTAAATACACTAACAGATCATTACCCGAAATTAACCCCAATTCTATATAGTTATATATCGAAGAAGGTACTGCCTCAAAATTGTCCTTTACATTTCCTTTACAACGAATACCACTACTTTTAACATTTGTCATAAATAATCACCTTTCTTATTTAGTTTTGGTGGTGTAAAAATTCCACCTTCCGAAAAACTACTTGCACTTTTCATATAAAAAAGGACATTGAAAAGTTATTTTTGAACTACAAATTAGTTGTGAATTTCATTGGAAGTTGGGTCTTCAATTTCTTCAGTTACACTGTTCCTCTGAGGTATGTTATCGGGTTATACATTGCTTTTCCCCTTTACCAGATAATTTTCAAAGTTGTTTTAAGGCTAATAATACAAAAACCCCATTAGTGTAATACCACTAATAGGGTTCAATCGTTTATAAATATATGATCTTCAGTCTAATATTGTCGCCATCTCTTTTGTAGTAAATCCGGTCAATTATGGTCTTCAATACTTGATTAACCTGATTTGGTTCATTGAAAATGGAATACTTGCTGATAAAATTTTTTAATCTCTGATAACGTTCTTCTGGATAATCATCTTTTGTCTTGTTAAACTGCCTTTCAAGATTTTTCAACTCTTTATTTAGCTTGTCTAGCTTTCTATTTTCCTCTTCGATTAACTCGTCATAACGGTCTATATCGATACGATTTTTAATAAACAGAAATTCAATCCTTTCTTTAGCATTTTCAACATTTTTTATTTCTTTCTGTATAGCGGCTATTTCCCTATGAAAGCGTTCTAGCCGCTTACTATATTCCTCATCATTACTAGTAGGGTCTAATTGTCTAAAATACGACACTATTTTATCTTCAATCGCCTGTAATAACACATTTAATTCTATGCCCTGATTTCCACACCGATTGCCAAATGGATCGGATTTTTGGCATTTTGCAACATAAACAACAGTACCCTTTTTCTTTTTAGTGTAAGTAAATCTCATCGCATAACCGCATTTTCCGCACCGCAGTAACCCTGACAATGCAAAAGCACCTTGCCTAGCCTTAACAGGTACACGATTTCTTAAAGCCATCATACGTTGAACTTTATTAAACTCTTCTTGTGTAACTATTGGTTCATGTGCATTAGGAGTAATTATCCATTCGTCTTCGTCCTTAACCCTTAAAGGTTTCGTTTTTCGGTTTAAATGTCCTGATCCCTCTGTTTTTCCATATACAACTGTTCCTGTATAAACTAAGTTCGTTAAGATACGTTGAATTTGTGCGTCTTGGAAATAAGAACCGTTTTTAGTACGATACCCCAAATTGTTTAGATAAAAAGCTATCTCATACATCGGTTCTCCAGCTAAATATTTATCAAAAATTAAGCGAATGATTTCTTTTTCCTCGCTATTTACCTTTAACTTCTTTGTATTTCGATCATAATCATACCCTAAAGGTGCTGGTCCATTCACCCAATGTCCTAGCCTTGCCCCCCTCTTCTTACCTTCATGTAGTCGTTGTTTAGTCCGAACCAACTCTGCCCTACTTATTGTTGCCATAATATCATTTAATATGTTCGTATTATCAGAAAGGTCTATTTTATCTCCATATGGGGTAACTATAAGAGTTTGATTCTTTGCAAAAGCCGCTTTAATTCTAGCATAGTCCCAAGTGTCCCCTCTTGTGATTCGATCAAAAGCAACTACTACAACTGCGTCATAAACGCCTCTTTCCACTTCTTGCAACAACCTGCTAAATTTAGGTCGAAACTCAATCGTGTCACTGCTACCAATTTCTTCGTATACTTCATATTCCCAACCCTTACTTTTTACAAAGTCTAATAACTGAATACGGTGCTTAAGAAGTGTATCTACTTCATTTTCATCTTCTCTTGATTTTCGCAAATAAACAGCCACTCTTTTAATCTCTTTCTCACGCTTCATTTCCTTTATCCCCTTTAGCTTTAAATTTTTTATTCGTTTATTTACTTGCTGAAGGGGAAGAAAATAGGACATACAAATTTTTGTAAAAACAAAAAACCCTTCAGCAATTTGCTGAAAGGTTTAACTTAGTTTGTGTCATCAGTGGCAAGTCGAGTAGCCGATCGACAAAAAAATCGGCTTGTTTTCCTTTTTTGCTTTCGCAAACGCCTCCTCCCCCCACGGATGCCAATCGACGGGATTATAGGCGTGCTGCAGCAAATACGGTGATTTTTCATGAATAAGTCGGTTTGGTTTTTGGTTTGTCTCCATCTCTCCCACCTTCCTTTTTTCCATATTACCGTAAAAAGAAAAAAACACCAACTTTCTTTAGTTAGTCATTCAATTTCAAAAGTAACAGTGCCCCATTCTCTGCTTGACGAACAAATTCCATTACAATCATTACCATGTATACAAAAGAGATAAACTTAGCCATAAAAAAATCCTCTCCAAAGTAGGCACCTAAAAACGCTCTATCCATGTTCTCTTCTTTGTTGGTTTTTAAACAACATTTTTGCAAATTAAACAACTTCTTTATAACTCAATAATATCTACAATTAAAATCATCCAAACACCTGTGCAGCGATTCCATATAATGTCCTATTTCGTTGAGGTAATTGCTTTGAATTCATGATCATAATTGGAGGTTGGCTTAACTTTTATAAAAAACCGTGTTGCTCTAAAAAATAACATAAATTCTTCATGTCATGATGGAACATCAATTCTTAACCTTCCTTGATGATTGCGAGCCAATTCATCTACCAACAAAGAAGCTATTTCGAAATTAGGAGCGGATTGACCCCCTAAATTTGGACACATCCTATCTTATTTTAGGTTATTCTCAAAATTTCTCGTTTTTTCTTGGCAAGAAGACAAAATCCTCTTGCCTTATACGCGAACTTCTTTGATGATTAACGATTCCGTTTGCGCTTTTTTGTAAAATTCATGCGGTGGAAGATCGAGAATACTCGAATGAATCCTTCGCTCGTTATAAAATTTCATGTACTCCATCACGGCTTGATAAGCTTCTTCATAGCTGTCCAACGCCATTCTTCCTAGCCATTCCTCCTCCAGTAAACGATGAAACGCTTCAATATGCGCATTCATATTCGGCGTCCGTGGTGGAATCCGTTCATGTTCGATTCCAAATCGCTCACAGGCAGCTTCAAAGGCATGAGAAATAAATTGCGGGCCGTTGTCTGTCCGAATCACAGGTTTATTTGCCTGTTCAAATTGCTGACGCTTGAATAACGCTCTTTGAAGCGTCTTTACGGCATCGCTTCCTGAACAACTCAACCCAATATGGTAATCAATCACCGAACGGTCATACACATCGATGAGCGACAAAACCAAGAAAAAGCGTTCTTCTCCTTCGATATATCCATATTTCACATCCATTTCCCATAACTGATTTGAGCTTGTAATGATGCGATTCCGAGCGAGTTTCTTCGGATATGGAATCCGTTTCTCTCGCTGCGGACGCAGTAAGTCCATCGCTTTACACAATCGATATACTTTTTTCTTACTGATCACAAGCTGATGGTCTCTTCTTAACTGAATGGTCAGCTTGCGATATCCGTAGGCAAATCCTTCTCCCATCACAAGCTCAGAGAGCCATTCTTGGATTTGTTCGTCTGGCACTTTTTCGCCAGTTGCCGTTAGAGAGTAGCCGGGTGTTGGACGTCCCCCACCTACTGTTTTCTTCTCGACTTTTCCGTTCTGTTGATAATAGTAGGTTGAGCGATGGATTTCTAGAATCTCCAATACTTTTGTAATCGGATATCCTTTCTTGATCCACTGCTCGGCTACTTCCAATTTTTCAGTAAGTGAGGGTTCTTCTTTTTTATCAAATCACGCAAAATCGCGATTTCTAAATCTTTTTCCCCTAATAGCTTCTTGAGCTGCTCGTTTTCTTCCTCCAGCCGTTTGATTTCAGCTGAAGAGGGAGAGGAAACCATTTCTTGTCCTAGTTTTCCTTCTTCATATGCCTTCACCCATCTTTGCACAAGATTCGGGCTAAGCTCGTATCTTCTAGCTACCAATGCTTTATTTCCAACTTCTAATGCTTCTTTCACCACTTGTAGCTTAAATTCCTTCGAATGTTTTCTTCGTTTCATGTACATCAAAAGCCCCCTTCATTTGGTCACTTCGATTATAAAAAACACCTTATCGAGTGTCCAAATTCATTAGGGGGCTAATGAGAAAGCATCTCGAAGGGTGCTTAAAATTGTGTTTGCTCTTTCTATATCTATAGGGCTTACTCTAGATCATCATAGGTTTATTTAACGCATTCTAATAGAAAATTAGCTACTCCGGCCTATTAACAGCCTATTAAAAACAAAAAATGTGTTCTCATACTAAGACAATCCCCCTTTCATATTCATAGAAAGTACATACTATATACCAACAACTGTAAAGGAGGAATATTATGATGAGCTATGGCTCTAAAGAGTTATACGAAAAAATACGCGATTTAGAGGTGAAAATTGAAGATCTTCTGGTGCAGCTTCAAAAGCAAAAACAAATTCAACTTCAGTATCAAGATCAAAAACAAGACCAAGACCAAGACCAAAGACAAGGACAAGCTCAAGTAGACACAGATACTGTTCATTTAGAAGGTGTCGGAAATTCAACTGTAACTATCTATAATGACAACAACTTTTTCTTTATCTTCATTGTCATCTTTATCGTGATTATAGTTGGTAAGGATGATAAAGGCGCTTCAAGTCATAATGTTGCTGACGTGTTAACACAAGCGTTAGCTGCGCTTCGAGAACTAAAAAAATAACCGCTAATCCTAATTGATACACCTATTAGAGGGTTAAAGGTTAAAGAGATTTAAAAAATTGAATATAGAGACTAAATGACAAACCTCACTTTGTTTCAGAGTGAGGTTTGTCATTCAACATAATAACTTGCGGTGATTGTGATGTTAGTCTAAAAATTGGACACGGAGAACAGGGAGACTATAATAAACTTAATTACAATAAGTTCGAGGTGTCCAATCATGAGAAAAAGAACATTTGATAAGGAATACAAGATTCAGGCTGTTGAATGATGCTTGGAGGGGGATAAGTCCATCGCCCAAGTGGCAAAAGAGTTGGGGGTGGCTTACAACACTCTTCACCGTTGGATCAAATAATACAAAGAAAGCAATAAGTTGGTATATCGATACACGAATGATCAAAGAGTTAGTCATTAAAGCCTTACAACGAGCGTTAAACAACGAGAAACCAACAGGGAGAGTCCTCCATCACTCGGATCGTGGGAGCCAATATGCTTCGAATGACTATCAGCAGCTCTTATAGGAACATCACTTTCAAGTGAGCATGTCGAGACGTGGGAACTGTTACGATAACGCTTGTATCGAGTCGTTCCATAGCCTAATCAAGAAAGAATGCATCTATCCGAATCATTTCTGTACGCGGAAAGAAGCGAAACAAGCGATTTTCGAGTACATTGAATGCTTCTACAAACGCAAAAGAAGTCATTCCGCCCTTGGCTATGTATCGCCATGTGAATTGGAAGAAGTATGCTACGCTAATCAGAGAAAAGCAGCTGCATAAGCAAGAGTTTTTCTCTCTGTTTAACGTGTCCGTTTTCTTGACATAACACCAGTGTTCAACTATCCTATCTCGTAGCTATCCATGCATTGCTTCGTGGCACCAGAGATAAGGCAGAAAAATTAGGTTCATATCTTTATAAACCGCTTATTTTCAGGGGAGCCTTAAAAAGATAAATGATGGGGAATTCACTGTTATCGCACTCATCCCCTGGCTGTTACTCCGCCATCAATAACCATTATATGCCCGGTTATGTATGAAGCCTCATCAGAGCACAACCAAATTGCAGCGTTCGCAATATCGTTCGGGTCTCCGATTCGCCCTTGCGGAATTCGAGACTCGTAGTGACTTTCTCCAATCCCTGTTTCAATGAACATTTTTTCCAGCATTGGAGTTCGAATTGCACCTGGACAAATGGCATTGATACGTATATTTGATTTGGCGTATTCCAGCGCAGCAGCTTTAGTTAGACTGATTACCCCAGATTTGCTTGCGGAATAAACGGCAGCATTGGGAGTACCAACCAAACCATTGATTGATGAAATATTCACAATCACCCCACAACCTTGCGTCACCATTTGTTGAAGTTGATATTTCATACAGAGCCATACACCTTTGAGGTTAACTGCAATAATGGAGTCAAAGTCATTCTCTGAAGCATCTGCAATAGGTGCTAATGGTCCTCCTATTCCTGCTGCGTTGCAAGCAAAGTCCAAATGCCCGAAGCGACTCACTACGCTTTGGATCATCTGTCTAACTTGTTCATCTGAACTCACATCCACTTGAAGTGAAAAGGCTTCACCGCCCATATGACGAATCATCTCTTGAGTCTCTGTAATTGTCTTTCGTGTTCGTCCAGCCACAACGACTTTTGCTCCTCGTTGTGCAAAACGTAAAGCAATCGCTCTACCAATTCCCGACCCCCCACCTGTAACTAAAGCAACCTTATCGGCGAATGACTGCATTTAGTTCTCTCCTTTCACACCATTTTTTAAATTTATTATAAATTCCTACTTTTAGAAAAACAATTTTAATCCTTCTTCTCAACTATCCTGCTGGTAGCCACCCAAGCATCGCTTCGCGGCACCACAGATGATGAAAGTTCATTCGTTCTTCCATGGGAAACAACCATGCCGCATAAATACGGCACCATCAGAAAAATGAAAATTTCGAGCCAACGGAACCAATAGAGGTAATTATCAAGGTATTTAGTTGCCACACCTTGAAATCGTCTCATCCAGGTTTTTAAACGGCTATGAAAATTATTAACATTTTGAATATGATAGATGCCCTTTTTTACTCGTTCCTTTTGGCGTTCGTTGATGGGTTCGTAATAGCGCGAATAGGAAACTAATTCATCACTGGATTATCAATATAAACACACTAAAATTAACAAACAAAAAAAACGCTAGGATGATAAAAACCCTAGCATTTTTGTATCTTTATTTTTCTTTGTCCTTATAGCACTAACGCCACCCGTTAGCCACCCATGCATCACTTCGTGGCACCACAGATGATGGAAGAAATTTTATTCTTCCATGGGAGTTGAAGTAACATTATCTATTCATATTAAGTATTTTCAATGTTTTAATTTTTTTTAGTTTTATCCAACGGGTATCAATAATGTCCTCAGTTATTTTTTCAGGATCTTTATTAAATTCTGGTTGCTTAGTTACTAATATCTCGTAATCATTAAAATCAATGTAAATTAGGTTCGTTAGTTCTTCCCCACTCTTTAGTTCAACTGAAATAATCTGTCCCTTCTTCAAATTCTTTAAAATTGGATACTTTTTTAAAAGCTGCTGTTTTTGGAAATGATTAATTCTTTTGTTGATGAGAGTTTCCACTATTAGTAATAAGATTGCACAAATTACTAAGAACCACCAACCAAAACCTTTCCAGTATGTTGTTGCTATAAATGAGATAAAAGCATATATTCCTAATTTTATTAACCAAAAAATAAACTTCATAATAACCCTCTTCAAAAAAATTTCTTATAAAAAATTTTTCCCGACTTACCAAGTTTTATTAAACTAACCTGCACCCTTAGCCAACGATGAAGCGAATTTCACCACAACTGATGGAAGTTAATTCGTTCATGCATGGGAGTGAAACAAAAACTAAATCTCTTCTTGATATATGTTTAGTTGTAATGGTGTCGATTTTAAAGGTATTTGGAATTCCTTTAAATTTTCTACATGTGCAAAAAAATCCTCCATGTCGCCATCAGTATCAAAATACCATTCTGATACTTCCAATTTTTTTAGTTCATCGGTTGGCTTAAATACAAATTCACAATGAAGTTGTTCTGTACGAGAATACTCCACATCTTCATAAACGGTAAATTGCCTAACGAAATCGAAATAGAATAGTTCTTCTCCTGTAAAATCATATATTCCACATTGAAAAAGCAGAACCACTTCATCTTCACCTTCTACTGGTTCTCTGCAAAAAGACTTAAATATTTCCCAAACTTCCACTACATCATTAATCTTGCCACCTATTTTATCCTTGAGATAACTTTCAGCATCACTTACTTTTATCATTACTTCAACTCCCCTTATACCAATACTTATATAATTATTCTGCCCCTTTATTTGAATAAGAAAAGGCTGTCGCAACTGTCTTACTTTCTTAAACTCAAGCGCCTGTTAGTTGAAATATGCTGACTATATTCCTTATTAAACTAGTTTGTCCTCTTTAGTTTAACAAATCCCCTCTTTTCCTGTGTACTGCTCAAATTTTTCCTTTTTCCGCTCCCGTTTTTATCTGCTAAAATCACATACATTCACCGAAATAAAAAAGACCACCTAAAAAAGTAACGTGTTCTCTTGATGGGGACAAAACAGTAAAATCGCAGACCATTTCGCGTTAGTGAAATGGTCTATTTTTATTGATATAAAGCTTTTTATAAAGATTTCTCATCAAAAATTGACCCCAGCACAGCGCTTGGGGATAACGGACAAGGTTTTTAAAATTGAAGATATTTTGTATTTAAGATGATTTTTTTAAAAGGTGGAAATATTTTGATAAAATACGGGCATAAGTTGAATTAAAAGGGGGATACAAATATGAAACGATTTATTAAGCTTTTGGGTTTAATATCACTTTTTGCTCTTTTAACAGCTTGCTCGTCTAAACCATCTTTAGAACTTGTACATTCAAAAGTAGATATTGTTAAAGATAAAAGCATTGTTGGTTCTATTATAATTACAGAAGGTGATAAAAAAGGTCAAGAACTTATTCCAACAGCGTTATACTATGAGTTTAAAATTAAAAATAACGGAAATCGAAAAATCGGAGGAACTGATGATAAAGCTTTACAAGTAAAATTTGTCCCTAATAAAAAATTAGTTGCTACATCCAAAGAAACAGTTGGCTTTAATATTTTTAATCCTTCTTCATATGATGAAACTGGTTTGGGCTACGGAGCTAACTTTGTTGGGGAAATCCAACCTGATAAAATTGGAAAATTCACTCTAACATTTGAATTAGGTGTAAGCGAAGAAAATCCCCAAGTTCCAATACGAGTTCCAGCGAAAGATAAATTGGAAAAACTAAAGGAGAATGCTTTAGATGGTTCATTGATTGTAACATCGAATGGAAAGGAAATTGCTCAATTTGACTTAAAGAAGTAAAAGAAAAATTATAAAGTTAACCTTTAGCCAATCGATTGGTTTATATATACCATATTTTTCCGAAGAAAAAATTTAAATAATAGATTACTTCCTATTTTGAATAAAGATATAATGATTTACGAAGAAGCAAGCATCTAGCTCAAAATGATTGAGCTGGCTCTGCGCGTTGGACTTCTTCAACCTTGGTGGTCAAGGACTTATTGTCCTAGGGTTCGACTCCCTACAACAAAGCTCTGTCCTCAAAGGGCAAGAAAGTAAGCCAATGACCCTGTAGGTTAAGACCTCCGTCATTGGGTTACTGCCCTTTGAGACAGAAATATCTATTTTCAAAAGGAGCTGTGGTATGATTCAAAATTTATTTTTATCAGTAATTATTATTGCTATGTTACTTTTGATAGCGTCATTCCTTCGAAAAGTTTTTGTTAAGACTACCATTTATGAATATGAACGGGGAGTAAAATACTATAAAGGAGTATTTAAAGAGATTTTAAATCCAGGACAATATTGGACCATTGGCCTTACTACATCTGTAGAAGTAGTGGATATTCGTCCTACCGTATTGACGATACCTTCCCAAGAAGTGCTTACACAAGATAATATCCCGATAAAAATTAGTTTGGTTTCCGAGTATGAAATTATTGATCCTTATATTGCAGTGACCAAAGTAAATAATTATCACGAAAGCTTATATTCCATCCTGCAACTAACTATTCGGCAAATTGTCGGTTCAATGAAACTGGATGAACTTTTGGAAAAACGAAATACTATCGGAGAAAATTTACTGGAATTAAGCCATTCTAAAGTTGGAGAATTAGGTTTACACCTTCGATCGGTGAATATTAAAGACCTTATGCTTCCACCGGATTTGAAGAAAGCTTACATTCAGGTAATAAAAGCACAAAAAGAAGGATTATCTGTTTTGGAGAAAGCCAGAGGCGAAACGGCTGCATTACGCAACCTTGCCAATGCAGCAAAGATGCTGGAAGACAACCCAATGCTTTTACAACTTAGATTATTGCAGTCAGTTGGAGAATCATCGGGTAATACTTTGGTGATTGGTACATCCAATATACCTGTCCCTACAAATGCAAAAAAAGAAAAAAGTGCTACGAATAAAAAAGAGTAGAGATCAACAAAACATAAAGAATAATTATGTCCAAGGTTGGGTAAGTAATAAAAAGAGGGGCTATTCTAATGATTTTTTGGAAAATTTAATCTATGGATTATGGTTGTGCTCCTTGTAATTGCCTATGTAAAGATTGGTTTCAGGAATATTTTTAATTTCATTGACCTTATAATTAGTTCTATATCTTGGCTAGGATTATTCTGTTTTGCCTATCAACTTAAACTTTTTACTCCTATATTTTGGAAAGATGTTCTTTTAGCCATAGTTATTTGGGATATTTACTATAATATTTGGGTTTTACCTAAAAGCGAGGAGTTTAACAAGGCAGAGTTAGTGGCTAGTCTAATTATGCTACTCCCTCTTTACTATGGATTATATTTATACGCGTTTAAATTTTTGGAGTAGAAACAGGTAGAATCCACAATGGAATTTAACAGACAACCCTGCCAATAAAAATTGGCACATCGATGAATGAAATACAGGAAAGTTATCCACAGTTATTTCAGGGTAGAGCCTTATATAAAAATCAACACTGAAGTTTAACAGAGCCAACTTAAAAAAGCTTGAGGAAAATCTGTCCTCAAGCTTTAAATTTTAACGTCACTATTCCACTAATGCCACCCGTTAGTTTAACAAGAAAACGTCAAATTCATCTCAAGATTTAAGGTAAAAAATTGTCATTTTTCCAGATATGCTGAACAATGTCCATCGGAAATGCGATAATTTTCCTTGCCTGTTAAAGCTGTTACTTCCACTAATTTATGACCAAGCCCATCCCATAACGCAACTGTATTCAAGGAGACCCATTCAATATTCCCCCGTGCAAGACGAAAGGAATGATAATGATTGTCTGTTGTTACCAAGACTTCTTTATAAATAATCTGTTTGTTTTTACGATTTTGAATGACCAAAGCAATATCTAACTTTTCTTCTTTAGGTATCTGGATAAGTCGTGCTACAAACATTCCATTTGGATTCTTCTTTGTCTTATAAACCTTTTCTGTTTCTATTTTTATTTCTGGTCTCCCCTTCATAACCTCTCCCTCTATACTTATATTTTATCCTGTAATCTATACAATTTCCTAGGTAGTAATGATGCTCCGTTGTTCAACTAACCTGCTCTTTTGTTGAATTAAAAAGCGTTGCTGTTCATTGGCAGTAACGCACGTGTTAGTTCATAAAGTATCAAAAGATTTCTGTAACCTCAACATCATTCCATATTTCCTTCAGATACTTTCCGTTAATAGTCCCATTTTCAAGCAATTCCTTATGTGTTCGGAATGTTTGATAATCCTTATAAAACTCTGATAAAACCCATCCATCAAAGGGATGGGTTATCGATATTTTATTTAACTATCGCACCCTTAGTTCAATAATCCTTCGCTACTTTCTTTAACCCCCGAGTATATATAATGGTTCTTACCGAAAATAAATACTTCCTTTTCCTTAGTGAAACCAATCTTCTCGGCCACACGAATGGATGGAACATTTCTTGGATCAATAATACTGATCAGTTTATTTAAACCCAATTTATCAAACGCATATTCCTTGCACGCTTTGGCTGCTTCTGTTGCGAACCCTTTTGACCAATATTTTTTATTCATGTGGTATCCAATCTCCACTTCTATCTTGCCATTTATTTTTTGTTTAACAAGACCACAATCACCTATCAATTCATTCGTTTCTTTCAAACAAACCGCCCATAATCCATAACCATCATTCCGGTATCTATCTTGATTTCGTTTAATCCAGTCTTGGGTTTGCTGAATGCTAAAAGGGGCCGGATAAAACTTCATGGTCTCTGGGTCAGAAAAAATATGATGCAGAGAAGTAATATCTTCATCTTTATACTGTCTTAATATCAACCTTTGTGTTTCAAGAACAAACATTTCGCCATACCCTTCCCCTTTTGTTTAATCTCATGTTTTAACTATTGATTTAAGATAATGAATCCTTGCTTCTTCAACCTTTCTGCACCCCTTAGCCAACCATGAAGCGAGCTTCACCATAGATGATGGAAGTTGATTCGTTCTTCCATGGGAGATTAAGAAGAAAAGAGCTGCCGCAGCAACCCCAATGGAATCGTTTATTCATAAAAAAGTTGATTATTTTCTCGCTTGTTTATTCCTTTTTAGTTATGCCCTCTGTAACAGATTCAACAATTCTTGTTCTGAAACGGGATGATAAAGGGCATGATCTGCGTTAGTCATTACAGCCCAGTACCTGTCACCATATGACCAGTGCCACCATTCCGTAAAGTAATTAACAAAACCAACAGACTGAAGAGCATGTGCGAGGATCTGACGATTTTGCATTGCTTGTATGCTGATGTTGGGTGCATCAAAAAAAGTTGCGTTGTCTGTTTCTTGTGGTATGGCATCATATGAGGTGCCAAGATCCAATTCGCTACCATTGGCGTCAATCAGGGTTAAGTCTACTGCACCACCTGTTGGATGAGGCGCTACATCAGGAGGTGCTACGTATTTGGATGCCTCAGCCATTAAATGATCTAAATCTTGATTTGAAGAATTTTCTTTTACCCGTTGCAACGCCCGCTCAAAGGCTCGCTGTTGAATATGTAAAGGCCTGTATCCTTCCTTAATCAAAAAACGAATACCTTTTGGAAGAAATTTTTTCGCTAAGGAAAGTTTATTAGCTACGGAAAGGCGGACAAAAGAAAAGTAGCGGCTCCTGTTAGAAAGAGATGGATCCACCACGATATCTGGATCAAAGTCAACAAGGTCAACAAATGGTTCTTGAGAAGGATGTACATTCATTGAGGAAACTAATGGATCACTCATTAAGATTTTTCTTAATTCTTTCATAACATATCCCCTTCTTGTAATGGTTTAGCTACTTTAGCTACCTACAGATTCCTCCGTTCCATCTCTCCACAAACAAATCTAAGTCTTTAATATGACCGACAACATTTTTTATTGTACCCGTGGTGCTAGATAAAATCAGACAAGCATAAAAATAGCCCTTGCATGAGGATCTCCTTAAAATGAAAGTGCGACCAAACATTTAAAAGGAGAATTCACAATGCAAGAGCACTTTCATTTTACAACAGATCGAGCCAAACTTCAAAAACAATATGCATCGATTTTGTGTTTTGTATCGGCTCAACTATCGAGTATCCAGATTCCTCTTCAACGTCGAAATCTTCATTTGTTGAAACAGAAGGACGAGGTCATCATCGCCGTCCATGTCCCTGGAAAGTTGTTAGGCTTCACTTTAATTGAGTTGCAAAAACGCATGACATTTTTTCGTGTCATGCGTTTTTTGATAAGGCGTGATGTATTATTTCCGCCAAAAATTCGAATTCTCAGCCTTATCCTTGATATTAAATTCAATTATCTTCTCTAGTAATTCGTAATTAACTGGTTCAGTCCATTGAATTCGGAACAAGCGTGAAGAAGCGCTGTAGCCAGCTTGGGCGATTTCATCGGCAAAACGCACCATTGTCTCTTCTTCGGGTAAAATGCTCAAATGATTCTTTGCTGCGGCAAACATAATGATGTATGTGCCGTGATCGGTAAACGTGGGTTTGTTCCACTTGATTTGCGGTTCCAAATTTGGGAATTTATTAGCAACCCACGCCAAAATTTCCTCTGTTCGGGCGCGGTGGTCGGGGTTATCGATACCTGCTAAATATTTTGCAAAAACTTCCATGTCTTCCTCCTTCGATATTATGCTATTTCCGCCAAAATTTTGAGACAAGTCTTATGAGACACTCTTAACTATGATTTTATCAGTCTACTACACTTGTATCAATAGAGTACACTCTATTGATATATAATAACTGAATAATTGCAGAAATGAGATGATACTGTATGAAAATTGCGAGAGGTAGAGAATTGCTTACACCGGAACAAAATGATTTGTCCAAATAAAAACATCATCATCCTGAGATCGCCTATATCGCCTCATAATCCGTAAGTTAATAGAAAATTCATGCCCTATGTTTTTGTGAATTATCTTCGCATCAAAGAATTATCTCTTGCTTTTAATTAAGCAGAGGGAGATTGACCGTCTTTGACTGGGAGAAACGCTGTTTAAATGGAATAAAAAATGCTAAAGGCCACGGCAATTCCTACAAAACGAGAAAAACCCCTTGAATATCAGGGGGTTTATTTTTTTCTCAACTTCGGAAGGAATTTGAATGCAACATATGGAATGTAATTGGTAAGTCAAATGGAATATATTGGAGTGATCATCGTGAAACAAAATGATATTCTCTTCTACCTTGTAGGAGGAGTATCTTCGTTTTTCTCTTTGGAACCATTCCTAATGAGACTGTAAATTACCTTACGTTATATTGGTATTAATGACGATATGATGGATGAGGTTTTAGAAAGCTTCTCTTTATAAGGGCACTGTGAGCGTTTAGTGTTGATTTTGGTTGTCTTTTCTTCTTTGTGTAAGTATTTTTGAATGAAAAGTTGCTCAAAAGTGCCTAAGATTGGTTAATTAGTGTGGGGTGAAAAGTCAATGAAACTTGGTTGTGCTGAACGATATAAGCTAATGTTGTTACCAGATGAACATAAGAAGTACACGAAAGTAGATTTTTACTTTAAGTATAGGCTATTTTCTGTATTTGATGATTACTCTGTTCTTTATTGGTTGGTCGCCGCTTTTTCCTAATGTAGCTATGTGGCCGCCATTAAATAAAATACTTTTTGGATTATTTGTGGGTATAATCGAGCTGGTCCCTTTAATGTTTGTTTTAAAATATCGAAAACAATCTAGCCGATCTATTGGTTTCCATAAAGAAAAGCTTATGCTCTCTTTAATAGTTGGTACAATATTTGTAATTCCGGAGCTTATCATATTATTGTTCCACTCGCACAAAAGCAACCAAATCAAAACAGGTCCTTTTTCTAAATGATTCGTTTAGAGGCTGTAGGTTTTAGTTTTCAATGCTTCCCAAGCAAACTCCCTATTTATTAAAAATAGATTATTAAAAATAGATGATTGACAGGGGACAAGTACATAATCACGTTTGGAAGCGAAACGTATATTACTGGTACCAAAAGAAGAAAGGAGGAAATATCCTTATGGGGAAACACCATAAAGAAGATTACCATGATGATCAGGAAGAATTAAAAGAAGCAATCTCTGTTAAACACGACAAAGACGGTCTTACAATTTATATCAACATTTACAACAACAATAATCTTGCAAACCAAGGAGGTAAAGCTGGTAATAAACAAGCAGCAGAGACCGGCGGACAGATCAATGGAAAAGGGCCGAACGCAAATCAAGGTGGACAGATCGCGAAAGAAGGCGGGCAGAACGCAAACCAAGAGGGACAAATCGCGAAAAATGGCGGAGAGAATGATTTAGTCGAAAAAAATAAAACTAAAATTGGAACCGAAACAAACACGGATGAAGTTTAAGGTGGGTATGCCGTAGGGGATCGGGGCGACCACAACGATTGGATTGTCCAAGGTAGGTCGTTACCGTCCTTTTTCTTTTTATATTTTTTTTAATTCGTGCATTTTGTATCACTAAGTTACCGACACCAGTGACAACATTTTGTATCCTACTTGTATTTTTGTTTGTTTAACTAAACCAGTTTTTACAACTAAATTCATTTATTCTTTGGGTAACGAGGACGATATATGCACTGTATGAAAATTGTTTTTTTATGAAATACTGTAAATAAAGCCCTCTCTAAAGGAGTGAATAACGTGAGAAACGGTGGAAGTAGAAAGATTCATCTATTTTTACTATTGGTTGTTACTGCCGTTTTTATTTGGTCCGCGATCAAACCGGCCAGTTATCTGTCATGGCTGTTGGAGGTTAGTCCTGCCGTTGTAGGTTTGATCATCATCATCGCAACATACAATAAATTTCGTTTCACTACTCTCTCTTATGTCATTATTGCTATTCTATCCATTATTATGTTCGTCGGCGGCCATTATATCTATTCCAAAGTCCCTCTTTTTGATTGGATCAAAGACACTTATGACTTAAAGCGAAATCATTACGACCGATTTGGGCACTTGCTTAAAGGCTTATTTGCGATTGTGCTGAGAGAAATTTTATTACGAAAAACTCCATTAACGAAAGGGCCTTGGTTATTTACGATTGTTATAAGCATGTCGCTGGCCATCGCTGCTTTGTACGAAATTATTGAATGGTTAGTTTCTAAAATAGGCAAGGGAGGAGAAGCGTCGAAAGACTTTTTAGGAATCCAAGGCGATATTTGGGATACACAATGGGATATGTTATGCAGCTTGGTCGGTTCCATTGTTGCATTGCTCATCTTTTCTAAACTACATAACAGACTGTTAAAAAAAGAAATAATAAAAGAATAAAAAAGATGGGACTTCCTAGTGAAGTTGGTGGAAATAAAATGAAAACCATATCTCCTAAGTTTTTGCACAAATACAATTCATGTGATAGAAAGCAACACGAACAGGGTGTTTTCTCGGCGAGAGAACACCCTGTTTATTTGGGAAAGGAAAATAAGCAAGTACGTTTTCCTTCCATGAGTTGCTGAAGGGTACTCCATACACGTTTCTTCTGTTTTAGATGATGGATATTTGTTCTCGATTCAACATCTTTACCTTCAATTCATTCGTGATATTGCCAGCGTGGACAGGAACAATAAGGTTTTAACCCCTTCTTTCTAACTTTCTGTCGTTGGGGGCTGAAGATGAATCATATCCACCCATTACCTATTGCTCACTCTTGTAAAGCGGACGATCCAGTGCATATAATCGTCGATATCTTTCCTCACTTTTAAGCAGTTGTTGATGGCTGCCATCCATGGTAATTTTTCCGTTTTCAAGGAAAAGGATGCGATCCATTTTCTCCATGCCCATCAAATGGTGCGTTACCCAAATGATCGTTTTTCCCTTCAGTGTATCGAAAATGGTAGCCAATAAGTTTGCTTCTGTGATTGGATCGAGCCCAACTGTCGGTTCATCCATGATGACTATCGGAGTTTTTTGCAATAATATCCGTGCCAGTGCTATTCTTTGCCGTTCGCCACCGGAAAAGCGAGAACCTGTTTCATGCATGTTCGTCTCATACCCTTTAGGCAATTGGATAATCATCTCATGCAATTGGACCATCTTAGCTGCTTCATATACTTCTTCATCCGTTGCTTCCGGATTGCCAAGGCGGATGTTGTTCATGACCGATGTATTGAATAAATAAGGCTTTTGGTTGAGAACAGCCATTAATTTTGGAACAGCCGAAGCCAACTCATGTGCATTTATTCCATTTATAAGCACTTCCCCACGAGTCGGTACAAGTGCTCCTTGAATTAATTTCAACAGCGTCGATTTTCCAGATCCGCTGCGCCCGATAATGGCAATTTTCTCCCCCTGCCCTATTTTTAAACTAAAATCGTCCAGCAATGATGTTTCAGAAGTATATCCAAATGATAAATGGTTTATTTCAATCGTTACTTGAGATAAGTTCAGTGAATCTTTCCGTTCATCTGCTTCTATTTGAGGTTGAGTGAACTCTGCTTGAATGGCTTCAAGACGCTTTAATGAATCTTGATAGGATGATGTTTCACTAACTGCCCCTGCAATCGGTAAAAAGGATTCTACTAAGGACAGGGCTGCAAGACTGCAAGCGGCAATCATCGTGGGCGAGAATCCTCCCCTTAGCGTTTGCTCGTTGGCCCAATAGATGGCTATAATGACAATGGCGCCAAGCACAATCTGATTTAAAACGTCCCGCCAGTTCACAAAGGAATGTTTCTTCGTTTCAAGTTCAAGCAGTTTTTGTTCTTGTGTTTCGTATCGCTGAATATAAGTCGTGTATTTCCCGCTGAATATCCAGTCGCTTATGCCAAAAATCGTATCGGTAAACTGTTGATAAAGCTGGTGTCTTCCCCTTTTCCATTGTTCATTTTTTGTTTTCATATAAATGTATGAAATAATTGGGCCGACAAAAATCAACAACCCTATGAATACAGCGAGGAGAATTGCGAATGGAATCGAGAAAAGTCCTGCACAAATAATAACCACTGTGTAAATGACTAATGAAACAATCGAAGGAAACAGTATTTTTAAGTAAAAGTCCTGCAAATGTTCAATATCATCGGCGAGTGCACCAAGAATGTCACCCGTGCGTAAGCGGGAACGAAGAAACAATGCTTGCGGCTCAATGATTTTATATAAGCGGACGCGCATTTCGGAAAGTATTTTCAAAATGAATTGGTGTCCTGTCAGTCTCTCCACATAGCTAAGCACAGCCCGGCCAATTCCGAATGCACGGACACCGACAATCGGCACATAAACCATTAAAATGGATTCAGGTTTTGTCGCCGCTTTAGAAATTAAATAACCCGAAGTAAACATCAATGCTCCGCCAAAGAGGATGGTAAGCGAACCAAGAAGAATAGCCAACGCAAACAAGCCGCGATATTGACGCAAATACGGGAAGATCCAATTCTCCTTGTCCATTAGAAATCCTCCATCTGTGTTTTAACAAGCTGATAATAAGTAGAATTCTTCCTTATTAACTGTTCATGTGTTCCGACTTCCACTATTTTGCCTTGATCAAGAACAATGATTTGATCCATATCCAGCATCCAATGCAAGCGATGAGTAGCAAAAAATACGAGCTTGCCTTTAAACAACTGCAGCATCGTCTCCTTTAATTCGTATTCTGTTTCAATATCAAGGTGGGCAGTTGGCTCATCCAGCATGATGATAGGACGGTTGCTTAAGAATGCCCGCGCGAGGGCGATCCGTTGTTCTTGTCCGCCGCTTAGGCTCCGTCCACCTTCCCCTATGATTGTCTCGAATCCATGCGGCAGTGATTGAATCATTTCGGCAAGGCCCGCTCTCTCTGCGGCCTTCTCCACTTCTTTCACGGTTGCCTCCGGATGATAAAAACGAATATTGTTGAAAACGGTATCATGAAATATATAAGGGTGTTGGGGAATATATGTTATTTGGCTTTGCCAGTGCAACTGAGATAAAGTTGTTAATTTCTTGCCGTTTATCTGAAGTTCACCTGACGAAGGTGTTAAAAATCCGCTTAATATATCAATCAATGTCGATTTTCCTGCACCGCTGGCTCCAATAATTCCAATTTTTTTTGAGCCTGAAACAGAAAATTGGATATCTTGCAAAGCTGGACGATCGCTGTCAACAAAATGTACACTTACCCCTTTCACAGAAAATGTGCTTGTTGATTGCCAAAGGGGAATAGGATCCTGTTTTTGCTGCAGCGATTCCTTATCGAGGATTTCCTGAATTTTTTTGCCCGCATTTTTGCCGTCAAGCGTCGCATGGTAATCAGCCCCGACCTCCCTAATTGGCAGGAAGTACTCCGGCGCCAGGATCAGAATCGTCAACGCCGGACGCAACTCCATCTTCCCGTTTATTAAATCTATTCCAAGAAAAACGGCGACGGTCGCTATAGAAAGCATTGTAAAAAAATCCAATGCAAACGAAGATAAAAAGGCGATACGCAAAGTTCCCATTGTAGCCCGGCGATATCTTTCGCTTACTAAAATAATTTGGTTGATGTGCTGCCGGCTTAATCCTAAATATTTGAGGGTTTCCAATCCTCTCAACGAATCGACAAAATGGTTGGACAGCATTTGATAGGATTCATATTGGCGATCTGCCTTTCTTTTTGCCGCCAATCCAAGCAATATCATAAAGGCAATAAGTATCGGAACGGCTAGGGCTAAAATGACAGCAGAGCGGATATTTATAAAAAAGATAAAGATGCAGATCATGGCAGGGATCATTGCCGAATTCATCAATTTCGGAAGAATCAGCTCCAAATAGCGGCGGAATTTCATTATTCCTTCCATAACCAAGGTGACTGTCTGTCCGGAGCCTTCTTCTTTTACAAAACGAGGGCCGAGTTGAAACAGCTTTTGCAACAATGATTCCCGGAACTCTTTACTCGTTCTCGCTGCAAAATGGTAGGCTATATTTTTTTTCCAAACGGTAAGCAGTTGGCGGACAACTAACGCAAGAAAGAAAATGATCAACTTTTTAAAGACATTGGCAAACGAATCTCCCCCGAAAAGGGAGGAGATTGCGTCTGCCAAAAAATAAGCCTGAATAATAATGATAGCACCTTGGATAGCCGTTAATATCGCCAGCCCAGCTAAAACTGGCTTCATCCCTTTGTAAGAGAACAACGCTTTATCCATCAGTATGTTAAATGCTCCTTGTCAGATACTCGTTTACGGAATACGTAATAGCTATAAATAGTATATCCTAAAACAAACGGTAAAATAGTTGCCGCTACAATTGTCATTATTTTTAGGGAATATGCCCCGCTGGATGCGTTGTAGACCGTTAAATCAAAAGCTTTGTTCAAGGAACTGACCATCACCCTTGGGAACAGTCCAACGAATATCGATGATACCGTTAACACGATTCCAAGCCCTGTCATGGTGAATGCCATTCCTTCGCGTTTATTGGAAATGAAATAGTATGATAATCCAATAGCAAGCACAATCAATACGACAATAATAAGCTCAAGGATAGGACGCACCTCAAAAATATCTGTCATAAACGAAGAAAGTCCCACAAAGACGACAAGTGATCCAAAAACGGCCAACACCAATTTTTTCGCCAATGCAGCCGACCGTTGTCTGATCTCCCCTTCTGTTTTTAAAGACAGAAACGTCAAACCATGCAATAAGCACAGCAATGTAATCGTGAAGCCGCCCCAAATGGAATAAATATTAATAACATCCGAGAATCCGGCTTCCATATTCATATCTTCATGGATCGGCACACCCTTAAGCATGCTTGTAAACAGAACACCTAGAAGGAACGGCGGCAGCAAGCTTCCGAAAAAAATCACCCAGTCCCACGTATTCGTCCAGCGCGTGTCTTCAACTTTGCGACGAAATTCAAAAGCAACGCCGCGCCCAATAAGGCTCAGCAAGACTGCCAGCATCAATAAGTAATAGCCGCTGAACATCGTTGCATACCAGTTCGGGAATGCCGCAAAAATGGCGCCCGCTCCAGTTATTAGCCATACTTCATTCGCGTCCCAGAAAGGACCGATTGTATTCACCATTACGGTCCTCTCTTTTTGGTCACGGGCAAGGAAACGAGTCGACATTCCTACACCAAAATCAAAACCTTCAAGAAAGAAGAACCCAATAAAGAGTACGGAGATTAAGACAAACCAAATTTCACTCAATTCCATCTTAAACACCTGCCTTATTGAATGGATCTATGGATACCGTTGAATTTGCATCTTGATGCTCTACCGGTCCTCGTTTAATTTCACGAACCATCAAATAAACCATCACACCTGCAAGAATCGTGAATATCAGCGTGTACATCATGATGGAAAATAATATGGTCCCTGCAGAAACATTTGGTGATACAGCGTCAGCTGTCGTCATCAATCCAAATACCGTCCATGGCTGACGGCCCACTTCGGTCATGACCCATCCGAAAGTGTTTGCCAAAAACGGAAATGAAATAGCAGGAACAAGGGTTTTCAAGAACCTACTGCTTTGCAGAAGGCGTCCCTTTTTCCACAGATAAAGACCAATCATCGATAATAATATCATCGCCATGCCAAAGCCAACCATTAAACGGAAGCTCCAATACGTCGTTTTGACTGGAGGGATATAATTCGTACCTTCGCCAACGATTCGATCGTATTTTTTCGCATATTCGGCTTGGAGAGTTTTCATTCCTTTTAAACTGCCTTCAAATTTAGAATAAGATAAATAGCTTAATGCATAAGGAATATTTAGTTCAAACTTATTTTTTTGATTCTTTGTATCAATCAAGGCAAATGCTGACCATGGAGCAGGATCGGGCGTATCTTCCCAAATGCCCTCTGCAGCTGCCATCTTCATCGGCTGTGTTTTCACAAGATATTGTGCCTGTGCATGTCCGCTGAAGGCAGTACCCAAACTGCCGATGAAACCAATGATTAAGGCGATATTCATGGATTTCTTGTAAAATTGAATATGTTTCTTTTTTAATAAGTTATAGGCACTAACACCAGCAACGAAGAACGCTCCGGTACATAATGCACCTGTGATGACATGCGGAAACTCCACCCACAATTGTCCATTCGTTATAAGCGCAAGAAAATCAACCATTTCTGCCCTGCCATTTCTAATTTCATAACCAACAGGCACTTGCATGAAGGAGTTTGCTGTTAAAATCCAAAAACCGGAAAGCATAGTTCCAATCGATACAAGCCAAATGCTTGCCAAGTGCACCTTTTTAGGCAACCGATCCCAGCCAAAAATCCAAAGGCCGATAAAAGTAGATTCCATAAAAAAGGCAAGCAATGCTTCAATGGCGAGGGGTGCCCCGAAGACGTCACCGACAAATCTAGAATAATCCGACCAGTTCATCCCAAATTGGAATTCTTGAATAATTCCTGTTACAACCCCTACGGCAAAGTTAATCAGGAACAAATGTCCCCAGAATTTCGCCATTTTTTTATAAATCTCATTTTTCTTCACTACGTATAACGTTTGCATCAAAGCGATAATAAATGCTAGGCCAATGGTAAGCGGCACAAAGAAGAAGTGGTAGATTGTAGTCAAAGCGAATTGTATCCTTGCCAACATTACTGGATCCATGGCATTTCCTCCTTTAAGTATTCCCCAGAATTTGACCTGTGTTAATATCATGTTCATATTTTCACATAGATGACTATATGTTCAAAATTTCACATAACTATGCACCTTAACCCATGGTATTTCCTCCTTTAGGAATTTGATCAGAACACGACCTGGGGTGATATCAATTCATAAATTCACGAAATTAAACATTATTAACATGGGAAACGTGAAAAATGTACAAAAAATGGTCACCTTCTGAGTGGCGAAAACAGCTTTATTGAACGAGAAACTTACTAATACTATAACAAAAAAACGATCATAAATTCTTTGATAGTTTGACAAATATGTTACAAAATTACGGCGAAATTCGTAAAAGATCTTAATTGCATGTAAGATCATGATCACCATGTTTAGATTAATATGAAAAAAACAACGCCCTTAGAGACGTTGTTTTCCTTTCTTATATATTTTCATCGGAAAGTTCACTCAGGCACATTTAATCGTAACACCTTCACCATCTCGCCTGCATTCATCTCTTTCCGGTCTGCGGGAATAACAAACAAGCAATCCGTATCCCGTATAGATGACAAAACGTTCGACTGATCGATTCCAGCCGATCGGACGTAAATTTTTCCGTCTTTTACTTCGCTCTTTCCGCGTACAATGCGATAAAACGAGTCCTTTTTTTTGTAGTCCTCAGCGAGAAATGCTGAAAACGAAGGGAGATAAAAATCAGGTTTTCCTTGCATCCCCCAAATAACTGGACGAACGAACAGCTCAAACCCAACGAAACACGCTCCAGGGTTCCCCGAAAGAGCAAACAAAAATTTATCCTTCCAAACTCCGACAGTCGTCGGGCTGCCAGGACGCATTGCCACTTTGTTAAACAACATCTTACCGTCCCACTGTTCAAAAATGTCGACCAAAATGTCGTAATCCCCGACGGAAGCCCCGCCGGTTGTAATGACGAGATCGACTTTTTCCATTGCATCGAGAATCATTGATTTAGCGAGTCCAACGTCATCCGGCACCTTCTCGAGGAGAACAGGAATCCCACCGGCATTTAACACCTGAGCGGCGACCATGTAGCTGTTGCTGTTACGAATTTTTCCAGGTTCGAGCGGCTCACTTACGTCAAGCAGTTCCGACCCTGTGGCAAAAATAGCAACTGTCGGCCGGCGTGAAACAGTGACTGTATCGTAACCGAAGGCAGCGAGGAGGGCGGCTTCCCCGGGATTGATCTTGCGCCCTTTTTCGAGGATTAACGTACCTTTAGCCATTTCCAGTCCAACGGGAATGACATTTTCATTAGGGGTCGTCTCCTTTTTAACCACCGTATACGTTTGACCATTTTTTTGCATCTGTTCCGTCAATTCAATCATGACGACAGAGTCGGCACCTTCTGGCATCATCGCGCCGGTCATAATGCGCGCAGCCGTATTCGCTGTCAGTTTCTTTGTCGGAACAGCACCACACGGGATCGATTCAATGACTTGCAGAGTAACTGGACATTCGTCAGAGGCCCCTTTTGTATCAGTCGACCGGACGGCAAACCCGTCCATCATCGACCGGCGGAAGTGAGGAAAGTCGTGCGTCGCTACCACATTTTCACCGAGGTATCGGCCAATGCTTTCCGTCAGCTTCACTTTTTCTGTACCAAGCGGACGAATCCACGGTTCCAGACGCTTTTGCGCATCCCAAACGTCCACAATTTCTCGCTGAAATCTCATCTTTCGTCTCCCTCTTTCTGTAAACTTAAGAAAGGCATGCCCTAATGAACGTCCTTCCCTTTTATAAGGGCAAGTGCGTGGGAAAGGACAGGTTGAACGACATCAAAACATTCTTGTACCCCTTTCGGATTTCCCGGAAAGTTTACGATAAGTGTTTCTTTGCGAATACCTGCTACAGAGCGGGAAAGGGAGGCATACTTCGTTTTCGAAAGTGTTTTCATTCGCATCATTTCCGTTAATCCGGGAGCTTCCTTTTCAATCACGGCTTTCGTCGCTTCCGGCGTCACATCCCGAGGTGCAAACCCCGTGCCCCCAGTCGTCAGCACGAGATCACAGCATACCTCATCAACGAAGCGAATGAGTGTTGCCTCAATGACCGGTCGTTCGTCAGGAATAATCTCGTATACCGCTACTTCTCCGTCAATACGGCGGACAAGCTCACACAAGAGCAACCCGCCCCTATCATCCCGCTCACCGTGGAAAACTCTATCGCTTACTGTTAATACACCGACTTTCCAACCCAATCGTCGATTCTCCTTCCTCTCATCTGTCTTCCCTTACATAGTCACCGCTTTTGCCCCTGTTTTCCGCACCAAGTAGATGGGGCCGTTTACTTTGCTTTTGTCTGCAGCCTTGCACATATCCTGAGCCTCTGCACGACTAAAATCGGCAGTTTCTTATGTATTAGTTTGCCTCACTTGTCGGTTTAACCTTTGTACCTAGAAAACTAGTTAGGGCTGGCCGTACCTCATCTGTATCTTTGCCACTCTTCTAGAGTGTCGATGTCTACCCCCCATAGTGGATTATCAAAATCGACATATTTCAGTTCGGCTAAATGTTGTTGAATGACTTGCTGTGCACCTCGGTCTCCTTCAATACAAAGCAACTCCGGAAAAATTTCCGCATCAAACAAGACTGGATGACCAGGGACAGATGCATAGCGGGGACGGATAATTTTGATATTTTTTGACTTTGCAACATCATATGATTCCCGTAATCGCTTAACAACCGTAACGGGAATAAACGGTTGATCGGCCAAAAAAATAAATGTTGCTGAAACTTTATCCTGAATAGCTTTCACCCCGGCCTTTAACGAAGACGACAACCCTTCAGCAAAATTTGGATTGTGAACCACAATAGCCGGCAAATCACGGATATGTTCTTTAAGTAACTCGGTCTGTTCGCCGCCCACTACGACAACTGGTTGGAGTCCCGAGTGTACAGCTGTTTCAACTGCATGTCGAAACAGGGGCTTTCCATGCAAGTTAAGAAATTGTTTTGGTTGTCCCATTCGTTTAGACATGCCGGCAGCTAAAATAATAGCACCAATGTCGTTCATACACTTTTCCCACCAATTAAATAGTATGTGAACTACCCACCACCTGCGCTTCGCTCAGAGGTGAGGGCTTCAAGCGACTGTATGTTTTCGCCGAACAATAAGCAACATACAAGAACCCTTTACGCTTCCTTTCGTTCCGAAGGTGTTCATTCTTCCATAATATTTGTCAATACCACATTAGCATGTTTGCCGATGTTCAAAATGTAACATCTTGGAAGAAAGGATCATTTGGTAGGGCGCTGCAAGTAGAGGCGCCCCAGCCGTCAAACGTGAATTTTTTCTCTACCGTGCAGTGGCTGTCCCGGGCGAGCCGATCGCACTGCGAGTAATTCAGACACGATGGAAACAGCAACTTCTTCAATCGTTTCTGCCCCCACATCCAGTCCAACTGGTGCATGAATCGGTGCACTGTTCATGTCGGCGCCAATATTCTGAAACATCTCCCGAGTACGCGACAAGGGACCAAGTATACCTATAAATTTTGGTTTTGCCTGCAGTGCTAGACGTAGTGCAGCTTCGTCTCGCATTTGCAAGTGATTCATGATTAGCCACCAGTTCCCCTCCAGTTGTGCTGGATCAACCTCGTCAGGTTCAGCTACCAGGTGTTGGGCCATAGGAAAGCGTTTGACTCCGTTAAATTCTTTGCGTGGATCGAGCACGGTTACACGGAATCCGCATTTAGCAGCGAGCTCCGCCACTGGAACGGCGTCGTGACCTGCGCCGCAGATGATCAAATGTTCGTTTGGCCGCATCGTATCAATGTAAAAACGTCGATTATCGACTATAGCTATCTCCGCTCTCGTACGATTTTCGACGCGATCTATCAGCTTCCGCGCGACAGCTTCTGGCAGCTTGTCAATATCGCCGGCGATGGGATTTTTCTCGTCAAATACGACACGGATACCCGTTGGCAATTCAATAGCCAGTGAGATGGCACGATCTTGGGCGATGGCTTCCCGCACCGATCGCCAGAAAGGATCTTCAGAATGAATAGGAAAGATGGCGACTTCCATCGTTCCTTTGCAGCCAATCCCAAGAGACCATATTTCATTTTCACTGAGGTCATAATTTACGAGTCGGGGTTCGCCTTCTTCTATTGCTTTTTCCGCCCATCCATAAAGGTCCGATTCGAGGCAGCCCCCGCTGAGTGTACCAAACATATTACCTGTTTCGGTCATCATCATTTTGGCACCCGGCAGGCGGTACGCGGAGCCTTGTACCTGGGTAATCGTCAATAGAGCAGTTTTTTCCCCTTTTGCCCAAGCTTGCTCAATGTGGGTAAACACATCACGCGCTTCATCGATACGTGACACAACTGATCCTCTCCTTCTTTTTTTTAGAGGCCAACTTAAAATTAAAAATTAGCATGTTCTGTTTTTTCATGATGTGGTTCTGATATTGCAGGAGGTGAGCTCACTTCACAGTCGATGTTATACTGACAGGAAGAAGAGCCTCAGAGACAGGGCAATATATGGAGGCGTTTACTCAAAATTTTACCATAGCCCATAGTGTTTTAATTAATACCCTTGCCTCGAGTGATAGTCCTTATGTAATACTATGAAACATACTTCCACTCAGTGCCAAGTTAAGAACCAATTTGCTTGTTTACTAAATCAAGGCCTTAATACTTAAACTATCATTCTCTCAACAACCAGTAAGAAGCTAACTTATGTGAAATAATCATAATCGTACCACCTAATCTCTGGTCACCAATAATTGATAAAAAATTAAACGTTATAAAATATTGTTTCACATCAATATCCGGCGAAAAACATACATGTAATGTTTCTCTAAAAAAAATTGGGTCACTATAAACTTTATATAATCCTGTATTAGCAATAATTAAAAATAAACAGGCCGGCATCAACAATATAAGCATTTTATAAATATAATTACGTTTTAGTTTATTTGACTTCCCACCGTAAGAAGATGTTGTCGCGGGCCACCATACAAGAAAAGATAATACCATTAAGAAGCCTTTTGAAAAATCATGCAAGGCTTTATGGCTCATGACAGTGTTAAATACAACTGGAAAATGGTAAAAGGAGAATATAAATGCAAAAAGGACTAATATAGCATGATGGAAATTCTTGCTGCTACGGAGCTTAGTAAATAAATGAAATCGAGGATGCTCCTTTATTTCGGACAGCCCGGAAAGGATAAGCACAGGAATAAAAAAGCAAAGCAGACTCATTTGGAACATATGTACACTAAATAAAAGATGACTATAGAAGTTTAAGGCGCTTCCAAAGCAAAGATTAATCAAAACAAGCCCCAATATAAAGCATATTATTTTTTTTATTTTCGTTCTATTTAATTGACCAACTTTAACAAACATTAATAAATATACGATAAGAATGGCAAATGTAAGTATTAAGATAGTTTTATCTATATATTGAATTGACCCAATCCCAATATCTTCACCTCCTTAATAAATTCTAGGGGGTACAATTGGTGGCTTAGGGTGCTGCTCGCAGCACCCCGCTATGTACTGCCTTTTTCCAAGTTGCTACATCATGAACATCGACGAACGCGTCAATGTAAGGTAATGCTATCGACATCCCCACCGAAGTTGGTTCATAGCCAGGTTCACCAAGCAGCGGATTGATCCATACCACTCGCCCAACGCGAGCAGCCAAGTCGCGCATGGAAGTATGCATTTGTTCTGGATGGCCGGCATCAAATCCGTCTGATATGATAATGACACACGTATGCCGTTGCAAAAGACTTGAGTAACGATGAAGCAATTGTGCCAACGCGCCGCCAATCTGAGTTCCACCCCGCAATCCCGGTAAATCGCTATGGGGAATCCCTGACACCCCTTTTCGTGCAATAAGCGACGTTACCCGCAACAGACGTGTGGAAAAGAGAAAGATTTGCGCGCGTGCACGCACCCTCGTAAATGACCAAGCGAGAGAAGTAATGAAGGGCGCATACGGTTTCATCGATCCGGAAACATCCATAACTAGGACAATTCGCGGCTTGTCGGGACTGCGGCGGCGCATTTTGAGTTCAAACGGTTCTCCGGAATGGCGCAATGCACTCCTTATGGTTTGACGAAGGTCTATTTTCTCTCTACCTTGTGACTGCCACTTGCGGCCGCGAGGTGCATCCATCGTACGCACTGCCAACTGGGTCAGCTTAACAACATCCTTCAACACTTGCCCATCCGCCCGCAAAGCAAAACGTTCTCCATCGTTAGGATGATAGCCGGCGAGAACCCCCTGTGTGATTTCTAGCGGCGGGCGCTCCGCCTTTTCACCGGCACCAGTTCCGCCCATCAAATCATCCGGTTGCAGCCGGCGCTTCTCCTCCAAACGTGCTTCCCGTATGCCAAAATACTGCTCAAACAAAGTCGGAAAGATGCCCCATTCCGCCGGTGTCCGTGCATAGATGGAGCGAAAGGCGCTGCAAACCTCATCAATGGAGGCAAGGTTCAATTCAGCCAGGGCAGCAGTTGCTGTCAATGTTTCGGTAACTCCTACTCGAAATCCGCGATTTCGTAGCCAAGGCGCAAAATCAGCCACCTGTCTCACGATGCTGCCTGTCAAGCGGCCTATCTCGCCAGCCGTCATGTGTTCCATAGCAGATCGAGTCCCCTCTCCTTTAGCAAATCCATGTCTTCCTGCGTCTTCAGCAAACACCCGAGGGTATGTCGAATCACTTCTTCGTTCAGCTCCTGTGCGCCTAATTCCGTCAGCGCCTGTGCAAAATCAATCGACTCTGCCAATCCAGGCGTCTTGAGTAGCGACAACTTGCGCAGCCGCCGCACGCTAAACACGATTTGCTTCACAAGTTTTGGTGCGATCTGCGGCACATGCAGGGAGATAATAGCCGCCTCTTGTTCAAATGTCGGATAATCGACCCAAAAGTACAAACAACGGCGGCGCAAGGCGTCCGACAAATCACGCGTGCGATTAGACGTTAAAATAACTATAGGCGGTTCGGAGGCGCGAAAGGTTCCCATCTCGGGAATGGTAATTTGGAATTCTGACAGAAATTCCAACAGTAATGCTTCGAATTCCTCGTCGGCACGGTCTATTTCGTCAATCAGCAGTACTGGCGCCGGTCTCTCTCGTAGTGCACGTAAAAGCGGCCGTTCGATGAGAAACGACTCACTGTAAAGTGACTCTTGTTTTACGGCACCATCGGTAAAGGCCGTGCGTGCAGTCAGCAGCTGTTTTGGATAGTCCCAATCGTACAGCGCCTGACTCGCATCCAATCCTTCATAGCACTGCAAGCGAATGAGGTTTACGGAACGAACAGTAGCGAGCGCTTTCGCCAATGCCGTCTTTCCTACACCTGCAGGGCCTTCTAAAAGCAGCGGACGGGCTAGCCGCTGTGCCAAGTGGACTACAGTTGCTAGCCCTTCTTCTGCCACATAGTGAGAACGATGCAATTCCTCTTGGAGCCTGCGCACTTGTTCGTTCATTCAATCAATCTTCCCTTCTACACGGAAGCGAATGCCTTCTCAAGATTTTCAAATACCTGTTGTATGATTTTCTTCGCTTGGTTATCAATCAAACGACCACCAAGGCTCGCGATTGGTCCACTGATGGTTGCTTCACACTCCCATTTCAATAGGGTACCATTATCGGTGTCGCTAAGTTTTACATTTGCATTCATCTCAACTCCGCTTCCCATTCCTCCACCTTTGATCGGCATAGCCATTGCAGTTCCCGGTTCAATAGGTGACAATTCGCAATCGAGTTTGAACTTACCACGAATAGGTCCCAAGCCAACCTTTACAATAGCTTGAAAACGATTATCACCCTCTATGTTAGATTCAATCAAGTCAGGAATGCAAGGCACCACTTTGTGTGGATCTGTAATAAAATTCCAGACTTCCTCCCGCGGTAACTTAATCGTATATTCTCCACCATATTTTAGCATTTAGTTTTCCTCCTCTAGTTATAAATTCAGTACATCAGTCCTAAATCAGCAGTTGATCAGCTGAGAAAAGCAAAAGTTTTCAGTGCAACACCATGCGAATCAATCCAAATGTGTTATCTTGTCATGTGTGACTAAGAAATGCTTCCGGATTTTTTGCAAAACGGTCTCGGCAGCCAGAGCAGCAGAAGCCGTATGTAGTCCCATTCAGTTCAAAACGGAATTGGGTCTTCTCCAAGTTTACAGTCATACCACAAACCGGATCTACCACTATTGGAGATACTGTGGCACGATCGACGTTTGCAGTCAGTGCTTCGGACTCCGAAATCCCCTTTTCTGGTTGTCCTTCCCACTGCACATTCAAATCTCGGCGACGACGTTCCACGATTTGAGCAAGGATACTAAGGGCAATCTCTTGTGCTCCTACAGCACCAATGTCTAACCCCGCAGGAGCCGTGATAAAGTCAATAAATTCTTTTGGCGCCCCAGCCACTTCTAAGCCGCTGCTTACAGTCGCCCAACGCTTTGGACTGGTAACCAACCCCAAATACCGTAACTTACAATGGGCAAGTGCCAACAGGCCTTCACTATCATACAAACCCATCGTAGCCACGACACCATAAGCCGTTGTATTGTTGAAAGTAGCAAGTTGATTGCGTAATATCTCCAACGGTTCTTCCGAACTGCTGCTTTCCACTTCCTCCAATGAGATCCGGCGTGGCACAAAGGCGAATCGGGATGCCATTTCTTCAAGAGCATGCGCAATCGGCGAATCCCCCACAATAATCAACAAAGGATCAACATGTTTCGGTTCTAAAAAAAGTTCAACTGTTCCTTCAGATGCACAAGTCATTGAAAGGACTGTAACTCCTTCCTCCACGTGGGCCGGCGGCTGCGGGGTTATAAGCAAAAGCCTTTTTTCTCCAGTTCGAAGACACTCCTGTGCTTGATTGATAACTAACTCCCGCGTACAATGCCCACCTACAAAACCTATCATTTTTCCATCTGCTGTCACAATCGCCTTATCACCAACTGTCGCTGAACTTGGTCGCACACGGCGGACAACCGTCACCATGACATACGGTTCAGCTCGTTCATCCATGCCCTTTGCTGTTTCCCAAACAAGATCCATTTTGTATGGCCCGGCGGCGTTAACGCCACCGGGCTTTTCCCTCCTTAATCGATGTTAATCTTAGCATGCTGGTACTGAATTATTCATTAATACCGTGTTTTCTCAAAATTTCCCATATCTTCCATGGATAAAGTGGCATGTCAATGTGCTCTACGCCAAGTGGTGACAGGGCATCCACCACCGCATTGACAAACGCGGCTGGAGAACCGACATTCGGCGACTCTCCGACGCCTTTTGCGCCAATCGGATGATGCGGCGACGGTGTCACCGTCCGATCTGTTTCCCAATGTGGCGTGTCCAGAGCTGTCGGGACTAAATAGTCCATCCAGTTTGGCGCCAGACAGTTACCGTTTGAATCGTACGGAATATCTTGCATGAACGCAATGGCAAACCCTTCCGTTAGTCCTCCGTGTACCTGTCCCTCAACGATCATCGGATTGATCACGTTGCCGCAATCATCAACGGCCAAGAACCGCCGCACTTTGACAGCTCCCGTTCCCTTGTCAATATCGACCACCGCGATGTAGGCCCCGTGAGGGAAAGTGAGGTTCGGAGGATCATAGTAGTAGGTCGCTTCCAAACCAGGCTCCACGCCATCAGGCACATCCGTGTAGGCGGCAAAAGCCACATCTTTCATCGTCACCGATTTCCCAGGCAAACCTTTTGCGGAAAAGGCGGTGCCGTCCCATACAACGTCATCTTCACCGACTTCTAGCAGATGAGCGGCGATTTTGCGAGCCTTTTCGCGAATTCTGCGCGCGCAGAGCGCTGCAGCAGCCCCAGCTGTCGGCGTAGAGCGGCTGGCATACGTGCCTAATCCATAAGGAGCGGTATCGGTATCCCCTTCCTCAATCAACACGTCATCCGCACTCAGTCCGAGTTCTTCCGCGATGATTTGGGCGAATGTCGTCTCATGCCCTTGGCCTTGGTGCCGCACACCGAGCCGCGCAATCACCTTGCCAGTTGGATGGATGCGAATTTCCGCGCTGTCGAACATCTTGATTCCAAGAATGTCGAATGTATTTTTTGGCCCTCCACCGACAATCTCCGTAAAAGTGGAGATGCCAATCCCCATGAATTCACCGCGTGCTCGTTTCTCTGCCTGTTCTTTGCGCAATTCGTCATATCCAATCCGTTCCAAGGCAAGTTTCAACGTTTTTTCGTAGTCTCCGCTGTCGTACACCCACCCGGTCGGAGATTTGTATGGAAACTGTTCCTTGCGGATGAAATTACGGAAACGCAGTTCGGCCGGATCCATCTTCAACCTTTGCGCCAGTACGTCCATTGTCCGTTCAATCAGGTACGCTGCTTCTGTGACGCGGAATGAACAGCGGTACGCAACACCCCCAGGAGCCTTGTTCGTATAAACTGCATCCACTTCGACGAACGCGGCCTTGAAATCATACGAACCTGTCACAATGTTGAACAGACCAGCCGGGAATTTGGTCGGATTGGCTGCCGCGTCAAAGGCACCATGGTCGGCGATAGTTTTCACCCGCAGTCCCAACACTTTGCCATCCTCGCGCGCAGCAATCTCGCACGTCATGTGGAAATCGCGCGCGAAAGAAGTGCTTGCGATATTTTCCGTTCTCGTTTCAATCCATTTCACAGGCACGCCCAACTTCACCGAAGCAGCAACTGCACAGACATATCCTGGATAGACACCCACTTTGTTCCCGAAACCTCCGCCAACATCAGGCGAAATAACGCGAATCTGATGTTCAGGAATGCCGCTTAACATCGCGATCACAGTTCGATGGACATGAGGTGCTTGGGAAGTAACATAAAAAGTCAACCGACCTGTCGCTGTATTGTAATCAGCGACACATCCACACGGCTCAAGCGGCGAAGGGTGGACACGCTGGAAGCGCACATCTTGCTTGACGACAACCGGTGCATCACGAAAGACGTTCTCCGTTTCTTCTCGATCTCCCGACTCCCAGTGCCAGATATGGTTTGACTTTTTCTCCCGATCTTCACGGAGAATAGGAGCATCCGGCTCAAGCGCCTTGAACGGATCCACCACAACCGGCAATGGCTCGTAATCGACTTCGATCAACTGCAGAGCGTCTTCCGCTTGGGCGCGCGTCTCCGCAACGACGGCGGCGACTTCTTGGTACTGAAACAGAACCTTGTCCACAGCCAACACCATCTGTTGGTCGCCATTCAAAGTCGGCATCCACGCAAGGTTCATTTTGGCCAGATCTTCACCTGTGAGCACCAATTTGACGCCGGGCGCGGCCAATGCAGCTGATGTATCGATTCGACGAATGCGCGCATGCGCGTACGGGCTGCGTAAAATGCTCATATAAAGCATATTTGGAAGAATCACATCATCCACGTAGCGACCTTTCCCACGAAGAAACCGCGGATCCTCTTTGCGGGCAATCGATTTTCCCATTGGGCGCAACTCAGTCTGTTGAAGTGCCACTTGTGGCCACCTCCTCTAATGATTCTTGTTGAGTAGCCATTTTTTGGGCAGCGGACTTGACCGCCTTCACGATATTCACATATCCTGTACAGCGACAAATATTTCCAGAAAGTCCCTCGCGAATTTGCTCCTCAGTCGGCGCTGGATTGTTCTGAAGCAGTGCGTAGGAAGCCATTAGCATACCTGGTGTACAGTAGCCACACTGCAGGGCATGTTCCTCCCAAAATGCTTTCTGCAACGGATGCATTTCACCGTCTTTTTCCAATCCTTCGACCGTCAACACCTCACGCCCATCCGCTTGCACAGCCAATACGGTGCACGACTTGACGGCTTTCCCGTCCAACAGCACTGTACAAGCACCACAGCTCGTTGTATCACAACCGACATGCGTACCCGTTAGTTTCAGTTCATCACGCAGGTAATAGACTAACAACGTACGTGGGTCAACATCTGATTCGTACAGTTGCCCATTAACCTTGACACGGATCTTCATTGGACTCCCACCTTTCCATGCAACTCTTCCGCGATTTCGCGAAGTGCGCGTGCAGCAAACACACGTAAAAGATCTTTCTTATAGTCTGCGCTACCCCGTAGGTCACTAACGGGATCTGCATTTTCCGGCACAAGTTTTGATACGTTCTCAATCGTCTTCGCTGTCAAACGTTCTCCTATGAGAGCCTCCTCTGCCTTAACAGCTCGCAAAGGGATTGGCCCGCAATTGCATATGCCGATTCCTGCCTCAGACACACGACCGTCATTGTCAACAGCGATCTGCACAGCCAGCCCCGCAATTGCGAAATCGCCAGCTTTACGTTTGAGCTTCATATAACGGGCAGCTACAGGTTTAGTTGGAATTGGCAAGTGCAACGCAACGGCAAGTTCATTTTCATTCAGCGATGTGGTAAATGTATCTACCAAAAACTCGTCAATCGGAATCAATCGATTCCCCTCTGGTCCTTGTGCTTCCACCACCGCATTTAAGGCAAGCATCGCAGTCCCCCAATCTGAGGCAGGATCTGCGTGAACGAGCGAACCGACAACCGTACCGAGGTTGCGAATCAATGGATCTGCAACCCAGTGGGCAGTGCGGGACAGAAGCGGAAATTGTTCACGGAGTTCTATCGCATGCTCCAACTCAGCTTGACGTGTCACCGCGCCGATCCGCAATTTCCCGTTGACTTTACTCCATCCTTTAAGCTCATCGAGCTTATTAATATCAATAATTACAGCGGGAGCCGCGACCCGTAACTTCATCATTGGTAATAGACTTTGACCGCCTGCCAATACTTTGCCGTCGTAACCGTACTCATCCATTAGGCGGATTGCTTCGTCAACAGATGTCGGTGCTTCGTATTTGAATGCATTGGGAAACATTTAGAAACCCCCTTTTGTCTAGATGACGAGAGCATTGTGAACAAGTCTTCTTTGGTTGCGCGCATTTCGCGCCTTCTTTGTTGGATTCGCCATCACCTATCTCTCGCCTGACTAAGAATTTCGCTTCAATGTTTAAACTATTACTTTACCTTTCTCTGAACCTTCACACGACTTAAATCGGTGGGTTCTGACGTACTTAAGAGTTTTTCTTACACCTTCGTGCAAGCGCTTACTATTGTTCCGTAAACTTTATGCACAAACACCTCACTAGTGCTTATCGCCCTGTCGGCTCGGTTCCAAACCGTTTTTCATTTCATCCCAAGACTTAAGTCACGGGATTTCGTGGTATATACATTTGTAAATTGAATATGTGTATGCGGCAGACTTACATAGGAGATATAATTGCATCGCATAGAGTTTTAAATAAATAGACCTTTCAATCTCTAAATGTTTACCTCCTTTCCAATTTCAAATTTTGTAACTTCGCTGTGTTGGTGATAAAAAATTATGTAGTTCTTGTTGAAGGGGTACATCTAGGGTGATTTTTACAAATATTATGGTAACAACAATATTCAGAATTGTCAACTTATATAAGGTAGTAATAAAAAACATTATTAGTTCTAAAATCTTCGACTCCGTCAAATTAGCAAAGTTATTTTAGTAGTTTAACGGCTGTGGGAAAACAAGAATGATTAGAGATGATGTGAATTTGTATATTATTACTATTTTTTAAATTATTATATATCAACATTCTTCTTGATCTTTTTATCAGTTGAGAAAGTTTATAGAGTATAAAGCAGCGATCGTTGGCGTTCGGGTGGTATTGGTTCCTCCGAAGAATACTTCCTGCAACTGTCCGATTTGCGGGCATGTTGCCAAAGAAAGCAGACCGTCAAGGGGTCAGTTTTGTTGTCGCGCTTGTGGGTACGCTGCCCCTGCCGACAACGTGGCTGCGGAAAATATCCGCAGGGCTGTAGTCAACAGCCGAACGCGGCAGCCAATTAGCTAGCTGCAAGCTCACGGCTTAAGCCGTTGGGTAGTTGACATAGTCACGTCTCCTGATAAGAAAGAAGCCAAATAGGCCTCTTTCTTTCGAAAACGGCTCCCGGGAAAGGAAATGTACGAAAGTTAAACTCCTGTTTTTTTATAGATGATTGACAAAAGGTGGGCAGAACGCAAACTAAGAGGGACAGATCACTAAAGAATCCCCACTTTCACCGACGTTAGCTGGTAAGTGGGGATCATCAAAACCTTCCCGATCGAAAAATCGAATATAAAAGCCAGCAAAACATTAAGGTAGCGACGCAAAAGCCAATCTCGATCGCCGGGATTTTCCATAGCAATGTTGATTGTCGGCCCATCGACGAGCCGATGATGATGCCGACCATAATAATGCTGAAAGAAAGCAAAACAATGCTAAACGATAAGCGGTTACTGATTTGGTCTAATTTTCTCAATAGAAAATCCAAATCCGGAATGCCGATCTCCAGGCGTACTTTTCCTTGTTTCATCAGCCTCGTTAATTCTTTAACATTTTTTGGCAGATCCACGAACAGTTCCCCATAATCGGAAAGGCGTTTCCATGCCATTTCCGCTACGTTTTTCGGCCGCATCCGCTCCTTTAGCAGCTGGCGACCAAACGGTTCGGCAAAGTCGATAACGCTAAAGTCGGGATCCAGTTTTTCCACGATCCCTTCCACCGTCAGCAGCGCCTTCCCTAACAACGTTAAATCGCTCGGAATGCGGATCGAGTGGCGGAACGCCACGTGAAGCAAATCCTGAACCGCTTCGCCGAGGCTGACTTGGCTCAACGGAATATGATAATATTTTTCTCTTACTTGCTCGATATCCTGACGCAGTTGGCTTACATCTACCTCATCTGGCATCAAGCCCATATCCCCGATCGCTTTCATGACTCCATCAGTGCTTTGGCGCATCAAAGCGATAATGAGGGACGATAAGTGATATTTCATTTCCGGAGTGATTCGCCCCACCATGCCGAAATCAATGAACGCAATCACGTCTCCTGGCAAAGCTAACACATTTCCCGGATGGGGATCGCCATGAAAAAAGCCTTCCATAAAAATTTGCTGGAACATTCCCTTTGCCAGCCGCTCCGCGAGAATTTTTAAGTTATGGCCGCCCTGTTTCAGACACTCCAGTTCTCCAAGTTTGATGCCCTCCACATATTCCATCGTCAGCACTTTTTTTGTGGAATAGTCCCAAAACACTTTTGGCACATAAATCGTCGGATCGCTTTGAAACTGTTTGGAAAATTTCTCGGCATTGCGCGCTTCTACGGTGTAATCGAGTTCTAGACGAAGCGATTTCGATAGTTCGTCCAATATATCACGGATGCGATATCGCACCGCCCACTCTAAGCGGCGTTCCGCGAGCACGGTCAAATCTTGAAGAATCTCCAAATCCGTTTCAATGATCGCGGCAATATGCGGGCGCTGGATTTTCACCGCCACCTTTTCGCCGGAATGAAGGACCGCCCGATGAACTTGTCCTATTGAAGCAGCGGCAAGGGGAGCTTCCTCAAAAGACCGAAAAATATGGTCCAGCTCCCCTCCCAGCTCCTCCTCGATAATACGGCGAACATCGGCAAACGAAAAAGGCGGGACTTGATCTTGCAATTTTTCCAGTTCACGAATAATTTGTTCTGGAATTAAATCGGGTCGTGTGCTGGCCAGCTGGCCTAATTTCACGAAGGTTGGTCCTAATTCCTCGAGCACAAGGCGGATGCGCTCGCCAATCGTTTTTCCATTCTTCTCCTTTTTGTCCACACGCAGCCGTTGCGGAAGGGGAAGAAACTGAGAAAATCCGATTTCCTCGACCACCATTTCAAAGCCATGGCGAAGCAAAGCAACAGCGATATCTCGATAACGGCTCATATGACGCATTCTTTTGCCAATCATCCGTCCATCCCCTTTAATGGCCAGGAGCCATGGGTGGCCCCGTTCGATTACTTGTCTTCTTTTTCTTCTAAGCGGCGGATTCGTTGCTCTAATTGTTGCAGCTCGTCTTTCGTTACCAAATCGAATTTATCGATCACTTGTTTGATCTGTTCGCGCACGATACGTTGCAATTCTGCTTTTCTTTCTTCTGTTTGCTGCTTCCACTGATCGATAATATCCTTCGATTCTTCGAGCGACAATTCCCCTTTTTTCACCAATTCGTCAATTAGCTTTTCTACTTGTTCCTTGCTCGCTAACGCCAATCCGAGTCCAAACGCCAGCCCTTTTTTGAGAATGCTCATAATGGATGCGGCCTCCTTTTAATTTTTACAACATGATACCACTTTCACAATCTTGTGTCGAGCTCTCCCATTCGCAATGAAAGCGCCCTTCATTTTTCGTTTACCCATCCGCATTAGCAAATAAAACAAAGAAGTAATGCTAACCATAAACTACTTACAGTAGTTGATGCTGTTCGCTAAAATCACTGACCCCAGCTTCCCTGTTTTTGCGTTAGAAAGCCGTACTTGTATTTGAATGTTTTCCAATCCCGCTGTTATATTGTCTAGACGCCCAGCCCATGTTGGACCATCCGTTTCCGGGGTTGGATAAAGCGGGAAACGCCAGCTTATGACATTTGGGATGAAGACAAAACCTTCGAAGCGATCATAATCTCCGAAAGAGGAGGGTTTAGGCAAATGAAGAGCATGAATGCTAATGCTGGCGCGCGGAAAACTTGGGGTTAATTTTACTTTATACACGAGAGCCGCCCCCATCGCGTTTGGATAACCGCTGTCTACTGGCTTTAATATTAAACTGCAAGGGACAGACACAGATGAAGCGGCCTTTGTTTGCATAGGACTGAAAACGACAGATCCAAATAAGAGTAAAGCCAACACCAATTGTTTCATGAACTCCCTCCTCGCACATGTCACTTTGGTTAGTTTTCCTTTTAGACTGTCTTTTTATGAAACAAGCTTTGTCTTCTTTCGAAAACGCATAGCGGGCGAAAGGAAGTGGAATAGTATCATTGGACATTCGGTGGGAAGGAGGTATAAACAGTTTGTTAAACATCTATAAAAAAATGTATGAAATCATGTAAATATCTCCTGTTATTGAACGTGGAGAGGCGGATGTTCTCCATCTTTTCCACCCTCTCCTGTCTGATGATAAAAAATCATCTCCCCCTTCCGCATGTAAAAAGGAAATGAAGAAGATTTGGCGAATATATGTTCTGAAGGATCCAAACAAGGAGGAAGGCAAGGTGATGAAAACGGTTCGGGGGATGAAAATCGTTTCCAATGATGAAGCACAACTTCGTTCATTAGATGAGTTGATGCGCGTCTTTGGTTCCGCGAAGCGATACGCGTTCAACCGTTTGCTGGAGGGAAGGAACGCAAAAGACATCATTAAGCACCTTCCGCGCCCATTTCGGCTTAACAAACGGTTTGCCGAAGATGCGGTCTTGCTTGCTCAATCGCTGATTTCTTCCCAACGTGAGCTGCTTCCAATAAGGCTGGAGGATGTGCAAGCGAAAATCGAAAAAACCGAAAAGAAAATCGATGAGTATCAACATGGTAGAAAAACACCGAAAAAAGTCGATCTTCCAACGTGTTTAGCCGGATTACACCGACGATTAGAAAAACTGAAATCCAAAGAAGCCGAGCTAAAGCACCATCTCGACCAAGGAACGATTCCACGTGTGATTTTTGGCGGAAAACAAAACTTTTACAAGCGCTTGAAAGGAAACATCACGAACGAAGAATGGAAAGATTTGCGCTCCAATCAGTTGTATGCCAGAGGCGATAAAAGCAAAAAAGGAAATTTAAATATTCGCCTCGTGTATGACGATCACACTGATGAATGTTATGTAGAAATTGCGAATCCACTTGGACAACAAAAAGGAAAACACGCTCCCCGCTTGAGGTTACTTGTGTCTGTACCTGAAAAATATGAAGAGGAAATCATCGATCTCGTCATGGGAGAACCAGTCGGAGTAAACGCAAAAGGAAAGCCCATTATCGAATATCGATCATATACCGTTGAAATCAAACGCAAAAACGGGGAATATTACGTTCATCTCATCTATGAAGAAGAGGTATATGGCAGGGAACTTGCCTATGATGAACCGATTCAAGCGGAACGGATCGCTGGGATTGATATCAATATTGATCGAATCGCCGTAAGCATCGTTTCAAAACAAGGAAACTTTCTTCAATCAAAGGTGTTTTACTGTCATGAACTGGAATACGTAAGAGCGAATAAGAGAAATAACCTCATTGGTGAAACGGTGCGCGATGTATATGACTGGCTGCTTCAAGAGAATGTTGGGGCAGTCGTCATCGAAAGCATTCAACTGAGGCAGCGGCACGATACAGACAAACGATTCAATCGCCTCACCCATAATTTTAAAAAGAAAAAGCTGACGGAAACGATCGTTCGTCGGGGAATGCGGCTTGGGTTTCGCATCAAAAAAGTGAATCCGGCGTACACAAGTGTTATCGGTCGTTTCAAGTATATGAAAAAATATGGGCTATACGTTCATGAAAGTGCCGCTTTGGTGATTGGCAGACGAGGATTAGGGTATCGTGAACGATTGCCAAAAGAACTCATGGACACCATAAAAACGAAAGTGAAACGCCATTTGGTTGCCGTGTTAGGGTCGATGGAAGAATCCTACAAGCAATCGAAAAGCGGCAAGAAACAACGCCAATATATCGCGATGATGTTACGTAAAATCGAGAATTTCAAACAAGAGCATGAATGGTCATTATGGAACATATTGCACCAATTCTGCTGGCTGAACCAGTATCAAATTCAACTGAAGGAGGTGTAGCCTGGTTACTAAAATCGTTGTCGTGTACTGACCGAGGGAAGGAATGGTGCGCGACAGGTGCCGTCGCTAACAGCGAGCCACGGGGTGTCTTTCACAGCAGGTGAATGACAAGGGGATTCCCTTCCTGATGGAACTCGGTGAGAATCCGAGCGGCAAGCGGTGTTTCCTGGTTCCATCGCGATGAGTTGATTTTTATAGATTTTAGTAACCAGGCAGACGAAATGCCAAAGGAAGAACTCCGTTACGGCGAGGATTATAAATTTATCCCTGCCACTTCGGTCACCAGCGGGATGAGCGTGGAAATACGGCCGGATTTATATTGCCATACGGTTCAAATTGTCAACATTTGCCTTGTCGGCGATCCTGACAAAAAAGAGTTTGTCCTGGTGGATGCCGGAATGCCAAAATCAGCGAACGATATCATCGCTGTCACCGAGAAGCGGTTTGGCGCCAACAGCCGACCGCAGGCGATCATCTTAACACACGGCCACTTTGACCACGTCGGGGCGATTATTGAACTTGTGAAACATTGGAACGTTCCTGTTTATGCTCATGAAGCAGAGATGCCTTATTTAACAGGAAAAGCGCGCTATCCGGAGCCAGACCCGTCGGTGGAAGGCGGAATGGTGGCGAAAATGTCAGCGTTTTTCCCAAATGAACCGATCGATTTAGGCGATCATGTTCAAGCGCTGCCTAGCGATGGCACGGTACCGCACTTGCCGGATTTCCGCTGGATTCATACGCCTGGACATACGCCAGGCCATATATCGCTGTTTCGCGACAGAGACCGCTCACTAATTGCCGGAGATGCGTTTGTCACCGTCCGCCAAGATTCCTTGTACAAAGTGTTCACGCAAGAAATGGAAATTAGCGGACCGCCGCGCTACTATACGACCGACTGGACCGCCGCTCGCGAATCGGTAAAGAAACTGGCGGCATTGCAGCCAGAAGCAGCTATTACAGGACATGGCGTGCCAGTATCAGGTGAAAAACTGCGGGAAGGATTAGCGAAGCTAGCAAGCGAGTTTGACCGGATCGCCGTGCCGGATTATGGAAAATATGTTCATTGACAAATTTGCCTCCCGCAAACATCCGGGAGGCGCCACTTTTACTGGTGATATGCGTAATTGAATAGCACATATGCCGCAACAAGCAATCGTTCCCATTCTTCATAGCCTTCGTTCACTCGAAACGTATAACGCCAGCGCAACAGCTGCGAACGTTTCCCTTCAGCGATCATTTTTTCATCTAACCAGACTTCCGTGCGAGAAACCATTTCCGGTGACTGAAAAAACAGCGTTTTTCCCTCTATCTCTACTATCATGCGCTCACGCAGCTTCAACTTGTTTTTCCATGAATAATCCGTACGCGCCAATGCGACAACCGCTCCATTTTGTGCAATATGCCACGTATCATTCACACGAAACAACTTTTCCCGCTGCTCTATAATTTGTACCGAAGTTCCATCCGCAAATGTAAACGACAAATTTAAGTACCACTGATTTCGATCGGAAAAAATACTATTGACAATGCGCTGCCATGGACGTGGAAAGAAGCGCCAGAACTCGCCCATCTGTTTGGTTCCCTTAAACAAGCGCTTTTTTCCAGTCCAAAATCGTTCCGCCATATGCGTATGCCAAACATCTTCGTCTTCCGCCCCTTCATAACGGGCATCACGCCAATTCTGCCAGCATTCGATTCCCCAAATCAACAGCGCCCCGGCTAGAAAACTCGAGGCAATAAGCAGCTGGTCCCATTCAAATTTTCCTAAAATGAAAAACCGCAAAGCGATCCCAATCAATGCGACGACGAAAAATAACAACAATTTCTCCAAAATGCCCCACTCCTCTCCGAATAATAGTAGACGAAAGAAGAGTGGAAAAAGTTTCAATTCTATTAGCGAATTGGGATTTGCTTCGTTTTATCATGTTTATGCTCGCGATAATAACGTACCATCACCGGAATAACATCGCGAAAGTCAGGGCAGCTTTTTGCAGCACCGTTTTCGCCTCGGTTGCGTTGTAAACAGCGGTACACTCAAAAAACATTAGCGTTGTTACACCAAAACCGATTTTATTAATTAACTCCTCATGAACTCGAACGCGTTGCCGCCACGAGCGCCGCCTGCCCGAGACTAATGCCGCCGTCGTTAGGCGGAACCCTTTCGCCGATCCAAACGTGCATATCGCTTTTAAGAAACAACTCCTTCAAATCGGTTAACAAAAGCGAATTTTGAAATACGCCGCCGGATAACACAACTGTGTCAATCCCATAGGTCGCTCCTAAAGAACGAACACTTCTAAATACGCCTTCGGCGATGCTTCGATGAAACGCGCGAGCAATAACCGCCACATCTTTACCGTTCAAACGGTCTTCCACCATTCCCTTCAAAAGAGGACGGTAGTCAAGCTCTTTTCCGTCCCATGGAAAAGGATATACCTTCTCTAATGGAGCTGTACGAGCTAAATGCTCGAGCCAAATGGCTGCCTGACCTTCAAACGAAATGACGCCGGTAAATCCTAAAAGGGCAGCTGCTGCGTCAAACAATCGGCCAACAGACGTCGTAGGAAAGGTGCGCAATCGTTTTTCTACCATCTTTATCGCCGTGAAAAAACGTTCAGGGAACGAAAGCCGCTTTCCGATGGTCATGGCCAATTCTGTCTCATCCACAAAGAAACCAGCCAACGCTTGAAGCGGGACACGAGCCGCCGCATCCCCGCCAGGAAGCATGGCGTAACGAAGATGGCCACACCGTTCTAATCCTTTTGTGACGCTTCCGACAAACAGTTCGCCACCCCAGATTGCTCCATCATCCCCAAATCCGGTTCCATCGAACGCAACTCCAACCACTTGTTTTTCAAAAGCGCTTCGCTCCGCCAGCACGGACGCCACATGAGCACGGTGGTGCTGAATGCCGATACGTTGATAAGCTTCTAGACCGTGAGCAAAGGCGGTAGAACGATAATCAGGATGAAGATCATGCGCCACAATCGTTTCCTCGAATGAAACATCATACATCGACAAAAGGTCGTAGACCGTTTGCTCAAATGACATATATGCTTCGTATTTCATCAAATCCCCTAAATGCTGGCTAATGATCGCCTGTCCATTCACCACTAATGTGACGGTGTTTTTCAAGTCGGATCCGACGGCAAGAATTGGCCGATCGCTGGGCAATTTGGCAACAGGAAGCGGCGCATACCCCCTCGCCCGCCGAAGTACGGTAGGGCCAAATGGGCTGACGCGAACAACGGAATCATCGACGCGGCGGGCAATAGGACGTTCTCCAATAAGCCACGCGTCAGCAATCCCTTCAAGCGCCTTGATCGCTTCTTCATCTTCATAGATGATCGGTTCACTAGAACGGTTGGCACTCGTCATGACGAGCACAGCCGGGGCATCGAAGTGAAACAGTAAATGATGGAGAGGGGTATACGGAAGCATCACCCCTAAATCGGAATTATCAGGCGCTACTCCCGGGAGCAATCGGCGCGCCCGCGCCAATACGATGGGACGGACGGACGATGTAAGGAGATCCTCTTCTTCCGCTGATATATCGATAAGGGTTTTTGCCGTCTCGATATCTTTCACCATCAATGCGAACGGTTTTTCGCCGCGGCGTTTTCGCCTTCTAAGCTCCCATACCGCTTCTTCGTTTTCAGCATCACACGCCAAATGATAACCACCAAGCCCTTTGATCGCTACGATGCGCCCGGAACGGAGGAGCTCTACCATTTTTTTCAATGCTTTTTCATCACCATAAATTTCCCCTTCCTGCCACCGAACATAATAATGAGGACCGCATTCGGGGCAAGCAGTCGGCTGGGCATGAAACCGGCGATCTGTCGGCTCATGATATTCTGCCGAACAAGCCGGGCACATGGGCCACGCGCGCATCGTTGTATAAGGACGGTCATATGGTAGACGCTCAATGACCGTATACCGAGGGCCGCAATCCGTGCAATTGATGTACGGATAAAGATAGCGGCGGTTAACCGGATCGAATAGTTCCGACAAACATGCCGAACAGACTGCAAGATCCGCAGGAATTTGCACCGTCGGCCGATCATGGCGCGTGCTTGTCAAAATTTCAAAATCAGACGCTCCTTGTATAGCCGCATCCTTGATTTCCAAATTGGTTATTTTCGCTGAAGAAGGGGGGCGCTCCGTAATTTCTTGAACAAATTGTCGAATGGCGCTCACATCTCCTTCCACATGAATCTCCACGCCGCTTTCTCCATTGCGCACCCATCCGCTGAGCTTCCACCGTTTTGCGGAACGAAAGACAAAAGGACGAAAACCAACCCCTTGCACAACACCATAGATGCGAATACGCTGCGCTATTTTCACGATGAATCACCTACTTTCACTTCGTTTTGAAGCGGGAAATTCTCTGGCAATCCCTTCTAACGAAGAGAAGTGGACGAAGCTCTGCGAACCGTCCCAACCTTGAATGTACGTTGGGCCGATACGCTGATGTATAGCTTCGTTTCTGCATTCGGTTAACATGGGCGCATGACGGTGGAAAATGTTACATGACAGACCTTTTTTCTGCCCCCACATCTTCCGTTTTCACAGAGCAATCTGTACTTTGATTACGGGACATATGTTCGTTTGTTTCTACGAAAAGAAAAGGCGATTTATCTCCCGTTTTCATTTGGCTACATCCTGCCCATTAGAAGCGGGAGTCTTCTCGCCTATTTAATCCATTGAAGACGGCAACGCAACAACACACCCGCGGCCGGAAACCCCTACTTGAATGACTCGCCCATCTTCCACTAAGACGGGGACGGTGCCTCTTCCCGTCAAAGCAAGGAGCCGCTTTAACGCTTCTTTGTCTTCTTCGACATCATACTCTATAAATTCGTTTTCGTCCCATAACAAACTTTCTCGCAATTCCCTCGTATAAGGACATCCTTTCGCACCATAAAGTTCCAGCATCTTTATTCTCAGCCTCCAAAGAGAGATTAAGAATTCTCATGATTGATTAACAGATACGCGGCAATGGGTCGCCGATCAGCATATCAATCATTCGCGTGCCTCCATACCGGGAACGTGCTAAAACTGCTTTTTTTGGTTCTGCCTGTATTTCGCCGATGCGCTGCGCATCCTCTCCGCCTGGCACGCTTCTCAGCGTTTTTAACGCGATATCGGCGTATTCCGGCGAAACGATGGCGAGAAACTGCCCTTCATTCGCAATATGAAGGGGATCCAATCCTAAAATTTCACAGGCACCGCGTACTGCCGGGCGTACTGGAATTGCCTCTTCATCGAGCATAACAGCCACCTGAGCATCCCGTGCTAATTCATTTAATGCCGTCGCCACGCCGCCGCGGGTTGGATCGCGCAACCATCGCAACCCCGGAGCTGCCCCCTCAATAAGCGCTGATACAAACGGCCAGAGCGGACGAGTATCGGAAGTAAGATCGGCTTCCAAATCCAATTCCCCTCTAGCCAAGAGAACAGTAATCCCATGGTCTCCAATCGGACCAGACAGAATGACTTGATCACCCGGTTGAACGTTTTTGGCTGAAAGAGAAACGCGTGGATCTGTGAGGCCGATGCCGGCGGTAGTGATAAACAGCCCGTCCGCTTTCCCGTGTTCCACTACTTTCGTATCGCCCCCGACCACAGGCACTCCAGCGCGTTGGGCCGCCTTAGCTATAGCCGCCACTTCCCGCTCCAGTTCCGATGTCGCCAACCCCGCTTCTAAAATAAGTGTAGTCACTAAAGCTAACGGTTTGGCTCCCCCCATCGCCAAATCGTTTATCGTTCCATTGACGGCAAGTTCGCCGATAGACCCTCCCGGAAAGACGCGTGGATTGACAACAAAGCTATCTGCTGTAAACGCCAATCGGCATCCATCTGCGTCAACATACGCCGCGTCATTTAATTCTGTCGGCTTGTCCCCCATCATATAAGGAACTAGCAGCCCTTCGATCAGTCTTCGGCTTGCTTTCCCACCGGCGCCATGGGCCAATTCAATGCAAGAATCAGTAAAATGCACTTTGGCAGTCTTCATGTTCGCCCCTTCCTTTCTTTTATTTCCCCACTGTATCTTGCAAATGAACGTAATGGTAATAGGCAGCGCATGCTCCTTCCGATGATACCATGAGAGCGCCCACAGGATGTTCCGGAGTGCATTCTTTGCCAAACAGTTTGCATTGATGTGGTTTTAACACACCTTTTAACACTTCTCCACATTGCGCCATTTGCGGATCGTTCACACGGGCTCCTTCGATTTGGAAACGTACCTCCGCATCCCACTTAGCGAATTCAGGGCGCAATTTTAGCGCAGACTGCGGAATTGTCCCAAGTCCCCTCCATTCGAAAAGAGGCCGAATTTCAAAAACTTCTTTCATGACGTCAAGCGCTGAAATATTTCCTTCGGATGGAACGACACGACTATATTGATTTTCGACTTCAAACCGCCCTTCGCGCATTTGTTTCACAAGCATAAGGATCGATTGCAATAAATCGAGCGGTTCAAAACCGGAGATGACTATAGGTTTTCGGTATTTTTTCGCGATAAATTCATAAGGATGGGCGCCGATTACCGATGAAACATGACCAGGCCCAATAAACCCGTCAATGCGCATATCCGGAGAATCCAAAATCGCCTGAATCGCAGGTATAATCAGGACGTGATTGGAAAATACAGAAAAATTGGACACATCCAGTTCACGAGCGCGCATCAGCGTCAATGCCGTTGACGGAGCGGTCGTTTCAAAACCAATCGCAAACAGCACAACTTGCCGATCAGGATGATCCAGCGCTATTTTTAAAGCATCTAAAGGAGAATAAACCATGCGAATATCGGCCCCTCTAGCTTTTAGTTCGAGAGGCGTTCCATGCTTCCCGGGAACACGCATCACATCACCGAAAGCGGTGAAAATGACGTTTGGCTGCTGGGCAATAGACAGTCCATCATCCATGCGTCCCATTGGAAGAATACAGACAGGGCATCCCGGTCCATGAACAAGTTCAATATTTTCCGGCAGCAGATTTTGCAATCCAAATCGAAAAATAGAAAAGGTATGTCCTCCGCAAACTTCCATAAAACGATAATGATAATTTGGATCGACGAGACGGTGGATTTCTTCGGATATCTTGCGGATTAGTTCTGGATCGCGAAACTCGTCAACATATTTCATCGTCGTCATAAAACTACACCTCCCATATTTGGATCACCAACACCTATCTGCATACATATCGCCTTATACTGAACGAGTCATCATCGACAAACAATCTGTCTTTTGTTGTATCAAGCCTCCAACGTTGTCTATTTATGCAAAAAAGATAATGGTTCAAACTTTTTCTTTATCAAATTGATAGCCTTTTACTTCCTCTATCGCTTCGTCCGATTCATCTAACATGCTAAGCAATCTCAATTGTTCGGCCGCCTGTTCTTCACTGATTTTGCTCATCGCAAATCCAACGTGAATGAGCACCCAGTCTCCAAGAAGGAGGCGCTCCTTTTTCAATAAGTCAATGTTAATTTTGCGGCGCACACCACAAACATCGACCACGGCATAATGATGATCATCATCAAACATTTCTACAATTTGGCCTGGAATAGCCAAACACATGGATGCGTCCCTCCCTTTTTTATAATAAATTCGAAATTTCGGACGTTAAATTTTAATAAAAAAGACGAAATTCTTTCTTGCAACTACACAGTTCCCTCAAACTAGAAAATTCCCTATGCTTTTATATTTATCTGAATTCAAGACGCCAAATGATGACGCGGTTATTTCCCGAATCAGCGATGGCCAGCCGATGTTGATGACACCAAATCCCGTACGGCCAGCATAGTGAATCCCTTGTTACGGCTTGCCAGCGGTTTTCTCCCATCCCTTCGAAATCCGCCTGACCAATAACGTACGAAGCAGGATGATACGCGCCTTTTCGCGGCAACTCAGTAAAAAGAAGGATGCGGCTGTTGGCCGTATCTGCCACCGCAAGCAAATTGCCGCATAGCGCGATCCCGTAAGGAAACCGAAATCGCCGGGGACCTTGCGGGACATGGGGAAGTTCAAATGATTGAGTAAAATCTTGTTGACCGAGAACTAAATCAGCTGGCCGATCTATCTCTGGAGGTGGCGTGTAACCGAGGACCCGGTGATTGCCCGCATCCGCAACATATAACGTATTTCTATCGCCGGCAATAGCATGAGGCCAGCGATATGTATCCATTCCTACGCCTTTTCCCCGATTTTCGCTGTTCGCATAACCATTGGGTTGTCCAAGAATCAAATCGGGAACACGGTCATCTTCCGGCAAACCTTTCCACCCTAAAACTCTGCGATTTCCCGTATCAGCTACGTAAAACCATCCATTAATGTAAGCAAAACCATATGGCCAATAAAATCCCATCGGACTGACTTTTCCTCCCCGATTAGGGGATGTTTCGGACAAATCGGCCTGTCCTAAAACATAATCGGGAGGTTGGTTATTTATTTTCGGCAATGTTTCCCAAATGAGCAGACGATGGTGCCACGCATCTGCGACAAATAGCTTTCCTTCAATGACCGCAACACCAGTTGGGAGATGAAACAGTTTTGGTCCCTCTGTTTCAAAATCAGGCTGACCTAAAACGATGTCAGCCGGCGCATGATCGTTCTCCGGCCAACCGTACCAAATGAGCACGCGATGGTTGCCGCTGTCGGCCACCACTACAACATCATCGTCTATATACACTCCACGCGGCGCATAAAGATGAATCCGGTTTGGCTGAGCCGGAGGCAACGTAAGACCACCCGGGGCCGGTCCCCCCAACCACCGTTCAGGATAAGCGGTCAACCTAATCGTATCCATATTTTCTGATCCTCCACCCGCACTGGAAATGGTTCTAGTTGCACGTGAGGTGCCGTCATGCATTCCCCGGTTGATAAATCAAAACGGAAGCCATGCCATGGACACGTAATAATAGGGCCGTCCACCATTCCTCCGTCAAGAGGCATCCCCATATGAGGACACTGATTGCGAAATGCCATTACCTTTCCATCCATGCGCACTAGCAAAACGTCGTGCTCCTCATGCGAAAAGCAAACAGGGCGGCCTTCTTCCAGTTCTGAAATGGATGGTCCTTGCACCCATCCATTTTGTTCTAAATTGCCGGTATCATCCATAACGTGAAACGGCAAGTAGCCGGAGGCCACTTCCTCTTCGACCATGACGACATTTTCGATTTCTGGAACGCGGGCTTTAATCGCTTCCTCAACCCCGTTTTTCAGCGTCACAGCAGATAGTGAACAACCGGAGCAGGCTCCCTGGAGGCGGACATAAACCGTCTTTCCTTCTACTTTCACTAGTTCCACGCCACCGCCATGCGAACGCATATAAGGACGCACTTCTTCAAGCGCGGCAGCGACACGGGTAAACAAATCTTGTTTAATGATTCCATGCATCAAAAACATCGCATAAATAGAAGGATCTTCTACTGCCTTCAGCAGCAATTCTTTTCCCGCCTCCGTTTCACGAAACATACGGACGAGCTTTCTAAGAGCATGTTCGTGAAACGCTTCGATGGCTTTTTTCAATTCCATCGCCTTCATCCGAGCGTCTTCTGGCAGTCCCTTAATCGAGTCCAACACCCGGTCCACCCGTTCGGCCAAAGCTTGAAAATCCTCTTCTTGCTGAATTTTCATGATCACTCACCTCCAAAAGCCAACGTTTGCTCAAGCGCTTCTTCGGTTTTCCGATGCAATAGGACGGCAAATGTTTGTTTGGCCATCTCCTGCAACATTTCTCCAACCGTAACACGTTCAACAATGTTAGAAAGATCATTGACACGCTGATTGGCTAAAGCCTGCAAAATCAAGCAAGAACCCGCCGGATTATCAAGAAGAGCGTCGCGAAAGAAAGCGTCCACAAATTCATTCAGCCATATTCCCTCTCCATCAGGATTTGCGCGAAGCCGTTCTAGCGCTTTTTGCACCCCTTCATTTCGTTGGATGATGCGTTCACTAAAACGGTCAACCGCCATAGCCAACAAAAGATTAAAGTATTGTTGTTCGTGGGGATTCATGCTATTCTTCCTCTCTTTCACACATTCTCCTGTTCATTTGGGCAATTTCCGCTAATATGTCTTCGACGGCATTCGCTGCCTCATGTTCTCCATATGTACGAAACAATCGACATGCCTCTTCCAATCGAGGTACTGCTCGAGAAAATGCGCCTAGATGTGCCAAAGCATTCCCTTGATTGGCTAAGACACGGGCATATCCTAGCGGATCATCTTTAGGACGGCGCACTTCAAGCACCTCTTCATAAAGAGCTACCGCTTCCCAAAGATTTTCTTCGAGATGAGATGTTTTCACATGCTGCAGTGCATTGGCTAGATTGACCGTGGCGCTTGCCCAAAGTTCCGGGTGTGTATCTTTTTTAAAAATGCGCAAAGCCTCTCTCAATGACTGAATCGCTGTCGCCGTGCGCAAATAGGCGCTGTGGTCTAAAGACGGCATGGCTAAATACGCTAATGCAAGATTCATATGAACAGTTGCATACTCTTCTGGATAACTATCTTTTCGATATACTTTCAGTGCTTCATGATAACATCTGGCCGCTTCTAGAAGAGAACCTTTCCGTCCTTCGGCTCCAGTTTGATACACTGAGCCTAATTGAAACCACAGCTCAGCCCTAGCTTCCTGAAAGGACGACGTTTCTAAAAGAGCGAGAGCTTTTTGGTATCCTTCTACCGTTTCCTTTCCGTGATCACCAAGCATTTGTTTTGTCGCCGCCCATTCCGCATAAAGCCGAGCGGAAAAAACAGGAGACACGTCCTCGACTATAGTGGCGGCTTCGAAAAGAAGCGGAAGCCCCGTCGGCCAATCTTTTCGTTGAAACGCGTCGTACGCTTGAGTTGCCAGTAAAAACGCCCGTACTTCTCCTGTAGTATCACCAAGCGGCGGGGGAGTTTCACACAATTTAAGGCGCCACGCCACTGCATCCAAAAGAAGGGAAAGAGCCCCTGTGACCACTTCTTTGGCCAAAGTATACGTATGTGCTTGCGGATCTAAAATAAAACGGTTGTAAGCAGCTTCCGGCCCTTCCGGCAACAATGTTAAAACCTCTTCTTCGCTTTTTCCCTCAATCGCCGCAGCAAAAAAGCGCCAGCTCTCCGGCCAACTATCGGGAAAATGTCCGCGGAGAAGAAGGGATATGAATTGATCTGCTTCTGGAACTGGTGGTAAAAGAAAAAAACCTGCCGCTCCAGGAAAAACACCGATTGGCTGTGGCTGCAGCACTGTTATTCCCCCTTTTATAAAACTAAATGTGGAAACGAAAACTGAACCTCTGCCCGACTAAAGTCGGTAGATTCTGGCGTACGAAAGAGTTTTGCACTCCCTTTTGTTCCGTTAAGTATCATGGACAAACACTTCACTGGTGTTTAGCAAGCTGTCGGCTCGATTCAAAACCGTTTTCCGCTTCATCCCGATCACCATAGTCATGGGCTTTTGTGGCTATATATTTTTGTAATGATTACTTCTCCGTCATCGTGTCGGAACAAAAAAGTGGTATGCGAAGCGCTCCATATTGGTCATCCCATACGGCATCGCGAATTCCCGGCGTCACACCTTCAGGCAAAAATTCTTGGACAAACATGCTTCGATCTCCACGAGGATTGCGTAGTTTTAACAGTAATCCGCCCGCTCCCAAATGACTTACCGGCATCACCCACAGTTCTTCGCCACGTACTAAAGCGATGGCGGTTCCCGTAGGGAACCGCACCGCTTCTTCGGCGGGAATATGTAGATAACCCGTTGACGTCAGTTCAAGCTTCACTTCTTTTTCCTCCTAAGCGTTGAAGTAACTCCTCCGCCAAACGATCTAAGGCTGCTTCCACGGTTGGAGACAATCCAAATCCGTACGATAAGTTTTCAGCTTCGATCAGGAAAACGGTCACTTTCTTCGGAAAGCGACTTTTTAGAAGCCACCTACCTAAGGCAATCGCATGATCCCAGCGAAAATCGTGAAGGTTTACATCTTTTAGGGGAGGAGTTTCCACCTCTTCACCCGGAATTTCGAAAATCGTGCCCGGTTCAGCTCCTGACTTGCAGGCATCTACAAGAATCAGTTCATCTGCATCCCCGATTTGAAAAGCTACATCCATGCCAGCAGTTCCACCATCAGCCAAACGGACTCCCGTGGGAACCCCCTGTTCCCACAATTTACGGATCAGCATAGGTCCTGCTCCATCATCACTTCGGAGCAAATTGCCACATCCAATAATAACGGTCATACGAATTCCTGGTTACTAAAATTAAAATCTATAAAAATCGATACATCGCGATGGAACCAGGAAATACCTGAGTTCCATCAGAAAGGGAATCCTAATGTCTCACCTGCTGTGAAAGACACCCCGTAGCTCGCTGTCAGCGACGACACTTATCGTGCACCATTCCTTCCATCGGTCCGTACACGACAACGATTTTAGTAACCAGGTCTACACCTCCCTTAGTTGAATTTGGTACTGGTTCAGCCAGCAGAATTGGTGCAAGATATTCCTAATGACCATTTTACATGCGGAAGAGGGAGATGATTTTTTATCATAAGACAGGAGACGATGGAAAAGATGGAGAACATCCACCTCTCCGCGTCCAATAACAGGAGACATGATTTCATACATTTTTATAGATGTTTAACAAACTGCTTATACTTCCTTTTGCAAGCACACCACTTCAAGGAGCTGCCATTCCCATTATCGTTCCCTTTTTCGATGTTATACTAGACTATTAGGATTACAGTTGCACGTGAATGCTGGCACGGCAGAAAAACGCTTTATCGCAAACTTCACATATTCGAGATATCAACACATTTTAATCACTTCATATTTGGCTAACTCTTTACGCGACTTAGCGTCATAAGCATGAACGGTGCAAACAAGACACGAATCATAGCTTTGGGCAATATGAGCCAATTCGACCGGATCTTCAGGATTTTTAATAGGTACACCGATCATCGCTGTTTCGATAGGTCCGCGCTGACCGTGACGATCTCGCGGTCCAATGTTCCATGCTGTCGGAGTAACAACTTGATAATTTTCAATTTTTCCATCTTTAATTTGAATCCAGTCAGCCAAAGCGCCGCGAGCCGCTTCCGTAGCCCCGAATCCACGCCCTTCAGGCAATTCTTTCGGCTTGATATAAAATTTCTCGTTTAAATCGATTTGCTTCAGCCATTCCTTCATGCGCAAATAATATTTCGCGGCTTCGTGAAGGCGAGCCAACACGCGCACCATCGCACTTGGCCCGATTTCTTTAATAATGTTCAAAAATAGAGGATCATAATCCTGCCACTCTTGCGCACCAGGGCGACCAGCGATTACTTGGCGAGCCAACGGACCTACCTCCAGAGGAGTTTCTCCGATGCCCGGAATATCATAACGTGGTGCTTTAGCAAACGTATATTTTCCTTCTTTTTGTCCTTCGACCGGATCAAGTGGATCGGTTACTCCTTCAAACGGATGGTAAGAGCCGCTGCCACGATAGAAAGAATAGGTATGGTCTTCCCGTATCCGTGCTTGGTCAAAATCATGGAACTTTTCTCCATCAAATATGCCGGAACGGGCAATCAATGCAGCATTGCGCCCTTCAATCGTCGGATAGCGGTATTGCTGCGGATTAAAAAAGTTTCCAGCAGCTAAATAGCGTCCCGGACCTGCTCCATATTTGTCCAAGCCGATTTCCATGCTGTAGCGAATGAACAAGCCAAGATCGGAATCGCGGTGTTCCGGCTTTTCATCGAGCCATGCAAGAACATCGGCCCAAGTCTTGTTTTCCAGCCAGCGCTCGACAGAACAACCAAGAAGAATTTTTTCCAGCCAGGTTTCCCGATAATATTCCAAAATCGAGATAGAGCGGGTAATATCGGACAAAGTTGGCGCGCTAACAACGCCTCCAGGGACCATGAAGCTAGAATGTGGCCATTGTCCGCCAAAGATCGCGTAAATTTCCACTGGTTTAGCTGAAACAACGACGCCAATCTCATAATGTTCTCCCTCAAAAGGAGCCCAACGACGAACCACTTCATCGTACAACTTGGAAGAAGCGTAATTTCGATGCGTCAAACCAATCGCAAACAAAGCATAAAACCAACGAGGAATGCTTTGAATCGTTTCCGCCGCTTGGGCAATATTGCGGATGAGCGTCGCATTCGGCGGTACTTCCGTGCCCCAAGCCGTATCGAGCGCATAAACTGCTTTCGTGAGATGGCTTCCGCCGCAAATACCGCAAATCCGCGGGGTAACAATCAAACCGGCCTGCGGATCTTTTCCTTTTAAAATCATCTCGAAACCACGGAACATCGTTGCTTCCGTCCAAGCGTCCACAACCACTCCATCTTCAATGGCTACTTTTACGTCCAAATCTCCTTCTACACGGCCTAGAGAATGTACTTTAATTTCCATTTTGTTTGTTTTTACAATTGTTTCTTGTTTTTTCATGCTCTTTAAGCACCCCACTTCTAAAATGGTTTCCCTTAAAAGGCATCTGAACCTCTGCACGATGTCTAGCGTACAAAAGAGTTGCTTCTACACCTTCGTGTAGATGTTCCGTTACGCATCATGGACTGTCGGCTCGGTTCAAAACCGATTCCCACTTCATCCCGATGGCTCAAGCCTCGATCTTTCGGTTTTTATCACGGCACAAACATATCTTCTTTTGCCCACTTCGGCGCCACTGCCCGCGCCAATGCCGCATTCACAGAGTAGCTGAGCGGATCGCTGCCTTGTGGCACTTCTTTTGGAATCGAACCAAGAATTTTTTGCGTCTTAAACACGGTTCCCGGTGCCAGGTCAAAGAACGGGAACTGAGGCTCTGTACAGCCAATGCAAGGCATTCCTGCCCGAGTTTTCGAAGATTGACGGTTCCATAAAATGCGGTTGCATGGCGAGTGAGTCATTGGACCTCGACAGCCTTGCTCATAGAAGAGACATCCTTTTCGCGTACCTTGTCCGAACTCTTCGACCGGTTCTTTCCACTCGAAATATTGCACACGCGTACATCCAGTTTGGGTGAACGTTTTGAAGAACGTTTGCGGACGTTGAAGGTCGTCTAAAACAACGTCTTCTAAACGGCCAGTAGCAATAGCAACAAGAATTTGTGTCACCCAGTCAGGATGAGCCGGACAACCAGGAATATTAATGACCGGCAATCCTGCTTTCGAACGGAATTGTGTTCCGAGAAATCCCCCGCGTTCTTCTTTCATGTATTGAAGGCCAATCGACTCAGACGGATTCGGTTTTGTCGCCGGAATTCCTCCCCAGCACGCGCAGTCACCGATTGCAACAACGTATTGCGCTTTATGGGCGAAATCCCAAATCCAGTCTTTTTTCGGACGATCCATGAGCATATCATAGCGCCCGGTTCCGTTTGGCCCTTGAATAATTGTCCCTTCTACCACCAAGATATCCAGCGGGATTTCGTCATTGAGAATTTGTTCATAAAGGCGACGGACTTGCTCGCCAAACTCCATCGATAAAGAGTGATGATACAAAATGTTAATGCCGAAATCGGTAACTAAATCAATGACCGTCGGTTCTTCCGCATTTAAAAACGATTGCGTGTTTCCATTGCACGCACCGCCGTGCATCCAAAGGAGATTTACCACTTTCTCCACCTCCATAAAAATATGAGTCTTTTAGACTAGGTTGTGAATAATTAAAAAACATTCAAGTCTTTTTTCATCTTCGTTAAAGCATGCTCCCTTTACATGTATCTTCGTTACTTTTAAACAACCGTTTTCGGATTTATTCCTCTCCTTTCTATATAATCTATACGGAGCTGGACATATGAAATGCTGATTTGTCCGCCTCTAAACGCAAAATCCATTCGTCGATGCCTTCTCCGGTGCGAGCAGAAACTTCATGAATGCGAATGCCTGGCCGCACCTCATTCAGCGCTTCGTAAAAACGGTTTCGTTGAAAACCTACCGCTTCCGCTAAATCAATTTTTGTGATGATCGCTGTATCAGCGCTGTTGACGATGGTTGGGTATTTTACCGGTTTGTCCTCGCCCTCTGTCACGGAAAAGAGAACGACACGCTGGTTTTCTCCCAAGTCATAACTTGCAGGACAGACGAGATTCCCAACATTTTCAATAAAAAGGAAATCGATTTTTTCCAAGTCCCAATCTTGCAACGTTCGCTCAATCATTTCTGCTTCCAGATGGCAAACGGTGCCGGTTGTAATTTGGCGTACTTTTGCCCCGCTTTGCCGCAAGCGATCCGCGTCGTTTTCCGTGGCCAAATCGCCAACTAAAGCGGCGACTCGATATCGTTTGCCAAGGCGGGTAAGCACTTCTGTAAGCAGTGTCGTTTTCCCCGCTCCAGGGCTGGAAACGAGATTGACGACATAAACGCCTGCTTTCTGAAACCGCTTCCGTAATTCTCTAGCAAGAAGGTCATTTTTCTTCAAAACATTCTGACGAATTTCAACAATTCGAGGATTCAACGTCAGCTCTTGCAATTTCTTCCCCACCTTCCAAAGCGTACAATTCCATCTCTCGTCCCGCGATCACTTGACCAGTTTTTGTCCCGCATACAGGGCAACGCATAGGAAACGGTTCAGGCAAAATCCGCTCTTCTTGACAGTCAGGACAGAAAACTGTTACGGGAACATCTTCAATGACCAGTTTTGCTCCTTCCAAAGAAGTTCCTTGAACGACGACATCGAAGGAAAATTCTAAAGCTTCTTTTACGACTCCCGACAAAGCGCCGAGTTTTAGATACAGCGCTTTGACTTGCTTTATTCCCGACTTTTCCGCCGCTTCCATCGCTAATTCAACTAAACTGTGGGCAATAGATAACTCATGCATCGTTGATCTCCTTTGATAAGTGTCGCGCAAAATTAAGGACAAAATTAAGCGCTGGCTGCACTTCGGGATCACTTAAGGCCCGCATCAGACCAATGATTCCCACACGTTTCGTTCCCGTTTCCGCCGCCTCTTTAGAGGCCTGAAGCAATGAACGAGACACTTTTCCAATCATTTGCACCGAACGCACGTCCAAAACATCGGATTTGAACAGCTCTTGAACTTGCGGAGAATCGAGAAATTCTTGCATTCGCTGCAACGCAGTTAAGGCATGCTCGAAACGTGTAACATATTCTGGTCTGGATAAGCTTTGTCGCAAAAGAATAACAAGTTCGTTGATCGAATCAGCAAATTCAGGTCCGCGCCGAAGAAAATTTTCCAGCATATCTAGCAGAAACGTTACACTCTCCAGCTTATCGAGCAGGCGGATTAGTTGTTCTATCGTTCGCGGATCTGAAAGCTTTTCAACCAACAAGTGATCAATTGTCGTCTCCATGACCGCTCCTTTCCCAGCTTCCCCCATTATGATTCCTCCTTCCCGATTTCCACAGAATAAAAAGCGAGTCATTTTGGCAACACCGTTGTCTTATTTGCTAGCTGCCAAAATAATAATTCAATAATTACAAATTTTGTGATAATTATACCATAAAAAACCCTATTCATCTACCAAATTTTGCGAAAAACGAAAGAATCGCTTTTGTAATATCCCTGCGATAATGCCCATTTTTCACGCACATAGCCGTTGGCAGAAGCAATTTTATCCATTTCTCGTTCTACTTTTTCTTTCATGCTAGGGAACACAAGAAATAGATCTTGTCCAGCTGCCATTGTTGATGAGCTCTTTGACTAATAAACTCGCGATAAAACTAGGGGAGCTGGTAAAAAGTGACCATTTCCTATGTTCATCCCTCCTTTTCACAGTCTTCTTATACTAAATCTATTTTGCGAATAATCTAAAATTCCTTCTTCTTAACCATTTCTCCTCTTGTTTTCTACAGAAAAACGGATAATTTTCTTGTCATGACACACACAGTATGCGTATAATAAAGTTGAATAGCATAAAATAAAAACAGGACATTGGCGGCAACCAATGTCCCATCGATACACAGCTTACTGCAAGAAGTGCAGTGGCCCGGAAAGCGGATAGTAACCTACCCTTACTTAGGCCGAGCAGGGTGGGTTACTTTTTGTCTTTAGATACAGCGATGACGGCTACGATTAGCGATGCAAACGCAATCATTAACGTCAGCGCATCAGTAACGTTCATCATCAGCAGCACCCCCTCTCTTCAAGGGAGTAGCCACTGCCCACCCTGCATGTAGCTGTGCATGTTTATTATACCATAAATCCCAAAAAATACGAATATATATTCGTATTTTAAAATAAAAATAGGAATCTTTCACTAAAAGCGAAAAAATGATTAGAACATTAGAATAAAGGAGAGGTAATTTGAAGCTATACGGAGAGTTTACGAAACATGATTGGCTACAAGCCTTTCGCATTGATGAAAAGGACGTGCCGTCTGCCATGATTGTCCATGGAGCTTGGGAACACGAAACAAACTTGCAACAATGGAAACAAATTTTGCACGAAACAACATGGCGCCCACATTGGAACTGTGTCGTCGGTCTTTGGAAGCATGAGCGGATCGGCTTTGCCAGTGTGTTTGGAGGTCCAAGCGCCGCCGTGATTTGTCACCAATTTGCCTCCCTTGGGACGCAGCGGTTTATTCAGACTGGCTACTTTGGAGGTCTGTCGCACAATGTACAGTTTGGCGACATTTTCATTGTTACTGGAGCGGAAATGGCAGACGGTGTTTCCCATTGGTATTTGCCGGATCAACAAATGGTCCAAGCCGATATACAACTAGTAGAAGCGGCAGTCCAATTTTGCGAAAAGAAACAGTATCGTTATGTCACCGGAACGGTCTTTACAACCGGAGCCATCATGATGGAGACAAAAGAAATGACAGAAACGTGGGCGCAAAAAGGGCATATTGGGGTCGATATGGAAACAGCGACAACCTTAGCCGTGGCGAAAAAATTTGGCAAAAAAGCCGTCGCGCTCCTTAATTTATCCGATCACATTATCAAAGGTGATACTTTAGATCCAGACCAACAGAAAAAGAAAAGAGAAACGGACGAAAAAATTCGCGAACTCGCCATATACTTATCTACATCATTAACTGTTTAAAAATCATAGGTGGCAAGAAACTTCTTGCCACCTTTGCACATCTTATAACAAAAAGCACCAATCAGAACTTTTCACTTTCAATAATCAACCGTAACGTTTTTTCATTTAATCCGTTTTGGCAAAACTGAAATGAAATTCCCGTCATTCTCTTCGCTCTATCGACAACTTGTCCTAAATGGTAGCTTGTATGTTCAACTAAATGGAAAAGGCTATGTATATCAACGGTATTACATTCGTTTTTATTAATAATGTTAACCAACTCACGCTTCCAGTTATCAAAAACCTCTTGGACCATGGTACAAAGCACGTTTGGCTCAACATCCCATTGCGGAAAATATTCTTCGATCCCTGTATCAAACTTTTTGTTGGGATGCAAGTAACGGATTGTATTCCGCTTTACATGCTCACAAATATGCAATACGATGCCCCCGATTGAGTTGATTCCCCGCCCATGGCGCTCCCACAGCTGTTCTGTATTTAATGCTTGAATGGAATGAAGCAGTTTAGGAAGATAATGATCATACATCCGATGCAAAGCGATTCGAACAATTAGCTTCATCTCTTCCATCGACAGTTCCCCCCTCTCGTCCAACTTATGCTATCCTTTTACACTGCTTTAATCATCATATAAATTCGACTCCATTGTCGTGGAAAAACGATTGCTTTCTCACATTACAACAATTTTGCCATATAATATTCATCAACATATTTTCCGTTTATCAAAAGAGAATGCCGCTTGATTCCTTCTCGTTCAAATCCCATTTTGCGATACAACGATACGGCGCGCTGATTGTCGACGACCACCGTTAATTCCAGCCGATGAATACCTTTTGTGCGAGCCCAACGCTCCAATTCGGCAAACAGCATCGTACCGATTCCTTTTCCTCTGTACGAAGCCAACACGCCAATGACAATATATACCGTATGTTTATTTCGTCTGGCGCGCCCGCCCCTTGCGACTAAATACCCAACGAGCTTCCCGTCCGCCTCTGCCACCAATATCGTGGAGTTTTCCTGATTCTGCATCGCTTCAATTTGGCTTCGCTGCTGCTCCGGGGTGAGTGTTCGTTCACCTGCCTCAAACAGCAAAAAGTCCGATTCTTTTTCTACTTGCAAGATAAGGTGTGCCAATTCTTCCGCATCGTCTACCGTCGCATGCCTTACGTTCATCTTTTTCCATCCTCCTCCAAATATTCCTGCGCTAAATCGCGGCTACGATACCGCCCCATCGCCGTTTTTACCTTTTTAAACCCTGTTTGCTGGTAAAATGGCTCGTTCCCCGTCGTGGCAATCAAATGAACACAGGAAATATGCTGCAGCTGGTCAAGCAAATCTTCGACGATTGCTTTCCCGATGCCACGCCCTTGAAAATCGCGATGAACGACGATATCATAAATCGCGGCATTAAACACCCCATCGGAAAGTGCACGGCCGAATCCGACGATACGGCCGTCACAAAGGGCAAGTGCGATGACATTGCTTGCTTTAAATACCTGCTGGATGACTTCTTCCGTATGTTTTGTCCAGCCGACGGATTCATACACTTCTTTCATCTCTTGCCAATTGGCATTGGATAAATCTCTATGGATGTGAATGTTCACTCCTATCCCCCTTACTTTCTCGAAATCGTTTCTTTTTGAAGCGCATTTGCGATTCGGTCTAGCTTTTATTTGTTTCATACATTTTCTTCTTATGTCGCTGAAATCCCTTCCCACTGAGATAAAAAAGAAGGCGGAGTAAGACTCCAGCCTTCTGAACGAGTTTTGTCTAACGAATTATTCCCGATTTATTTTGTACTTCTTTGTATACTTATTGCAGTAGGATATAAATAATAGATTTATTTAATTAAGCGCTTTGGGGCAAATCTCCTTGCTTCTTCTTTTTTAGTATCCGTTTATTTATAAATGGAATTACCCAACGGTCTAACCCAATTTTCCCCGCATTAAAACCGGCAATAATGATAAACATTCCGATTAAAACCATCTGCGGGTTTGTGCTGGTCGTTCCTGAAAACATATAGGAAAAATTCATAACCAGCCCCATTAACACTGCAAAAGTAGTAAAAATACCTAAAATAAGTCCAAGACCAACTAAAAATTCTCCCCAAGGAACAAGTATATTAAAAAGTCCGACATTAGGTAATGCAAAACCACTGATAAAGTCTGCCCACCAAGGTTGAACTGCTGGATGGTCACCAGATACTTTTTCTAATGCTCCTTTTAGAAATCCAGTAGCATCAAAATTGCCGCCAACAATTTTTCCCCAGCCAGCTTGCAACCATGACCAACCGAGATACAATCGCAATACTAAGAGTACATAAGAAGCATAAACATTTTCCCGTAAGAATTTAATTACCACAAAAAAAACCCCTTTTTTGATAATGATTATCATTTTTATTTGATACTGATTATCATTATAATGGATTGTATGTTTTTCGAAAATGGATAAAAGGAACTAAATAAATAACTGGGCATGATTGCCCAGTTTGTATTTCATATTGAACACTTCTGCACGTTATTTCAATAAAAAAGGACACCAAACAAGCATTTAGCACATTCAGTGTCCTCTAGTTGACTGGTAGAACAATTAACAATTATTATTTTGATTATAGAACAGTCAAGATGAGCAATGCTACCATTGCTTTTTTCATCATATTCCTTCTGTAAAATGGACGATATACAAAGTCTGCTCTTTCTTACTTATCCCAACCATTGTTTTACTGCTGGAATCCTCTTGATTACAAGCCAATCTAAAGCAAGAACAACAAGTAAAGAAATTCCAACAAGCGGGAATACAATACCTAAGATGATAATTAAGACAGCTATACCTTTTAAGAGTTTAAAATTCTCAGGTAAAGAAGGTGCCCCTAGTGTCCCAGATGGCTTACGTTTCCACCACATCATTATGCCCGTAACGGAACTACCAATCAAGCCAAGGCAAATAATTAAATCTAAGAGTTGATTGGCTAATCCGAAGTAATGTCCTTCATGCAGCGCTACCCCAATTGAGATGGCTTTTGCCAACACCCCGTAATCTGCAAAACGTAAATCTGCCAGAACCTTTCCGCTATACTGGTCAATATGCAAAGTAGCTTGTCCTTCCGGTTTATCAGGAGAAACAGACACCGTATATACTCCTTTTTCTCCTCGCGGGAAGGTAATCGAATAGCCCTTCTCTACTTTGTTTTCATTGGCCACTTTCATAATCTGCGACACTGATAAAGGAGCGGCTACACCTGATTGGCCTGACTCCGGAACAGGAAGATTCTCAGCCGCCCAAGGTACTTTAGCAACATCTTTAGAAGGAATCGTGGACTTCGGTAAATTTCCATCCCATAAGCCTGTCGGATACCCTGTTTGTGTAGCGGTTGCAACACGATTGATTAAATCCCCCCATAATCCAGACCATGGAAGACCTGTTAAAATGAACATGGCGACAAATAAAGAAAACCAAAAAGCAGGAACAGCGTGAAGGTCTCGTAGCATCGTACGTTTTCCTTTTGAGAACCTTAGAATAAGCGTACCAAATATACCTTTCCTATTGCGAGGCCACCAGAGATATAATCCTGTGATGAGCAGAATCATGGCCCAACAAGATGCCATTTCCACAATACGATCTCCTGTTGTTCCAATCATAAGCTCACCATGCAGTCTTCTCACTTTATTCATGAACTCTTCATCATCTTTTATATCCCCAATGATCTTACCGTTATAAGGATTAACAAATACCGTCATCATTCCATCTTTTCCAGCAATTCCAACTTCTGCGGAACGATCTGCTTCAAAGGATGGTTTATACCGTGTTACAGAGGCATCTGGGTAGGCTTTTTTGACTGCTTCAATTTGTTGTTCTGGTGTTAACTTCTCTTGAGCGGGTTGTGGTTGTACAAAATAGTAATCTTTGTACATTACATTTTCAATCTGTGGTTTAAATAAATAAATAAATAATACCCGTAATTGCTAGTAAAATAACAAATGGTGCAAATACAATACCTGCATAGAAATGCCAGCGCCAGACTGCGCGATAGAGCGACTGTGCCTTTGAGATTTCATGTTTGGCGACAGTTTCTTTTGCATAATCCAGCCTCTCTTGTTGTAAACTCATATCACGTTTTCTCCTTTCCTTGTACATAATCATTTTCCCTATAATCACAATGTTTAAGAAAAAGCTGCTTCTTAAAATATATCCAACATTTGTGGTAAAACTATGAACTTCTTGTGAATTAATTTATAAATAACTGTCTCAACAGGAATGAACTTTGCAATTACTTTTATGTTTTCTCCTCAACTCAAAAACTTGTTACTCAGCCGATTTAGCATGATACCCATCAGCAACATACTTCCATCTTCAATCGTTCTTTTACTTCACGAAGTCTTTTTCCGAATTTTGCCATTTTCTGCTCGAATTTTTATCTGGTACACTCTGCATGTTCACAATCGCAGCAATACAAGAAAATGCTTCTGGCATCACTCTATGTCTATTTATTTCCTGCCAATATAGTTGCGTACACCGCTTTCTCGCCGTATCATTTTATATAAATTCATACATAGAAAGGGTGCACACCGATGACAAAACAACTGCCACCAGGCCAATTCGAAACCGACAAATGGCCGATTCTCCATGAGGGAGATGTCTATCCATTTGATGAATCAACATGGGAATTCCGCTTATTTGGGGATGTAAAAGAAGAAGTCTCTCTTTCCTATCAGCAAGTAATGGAGCTGCCAAAAACAATATCGACGATCGATATGCATTGCGTGACGACGTGGTCGAAGTTTGATACAACGTTTGAAGGAATCGCCTTTCGCGAGTTTTTGCGCTTTGTTGAGCTGGAGACAGATGTGAAATACGTGAAAATTTACGGCTATTTGAACGGAGACCGCTTCGGCTATTCGGCAAACTTGCCGCTGGAGGCGCTGATGGGCGATGATGCGCTGTTTGTGTACCGCTGGAAAGATAAACATCATGACTGGCAGGATATTTCCCCAAAACATGGCTATCCACTCCGCTTTATTCCACCCGCATCGTTTTACTTATGGAAAGGGGCGAAATGGGCATCCGGGATCCGGTTTATGAAAAAAGACGAGCCGGGATATTGGGAACAGCGCGGTTATTCGATGACGGCCAATCCGTTTAAGGAAGATCGCTTTGCTGATTCAGACGATACGTTTAAGTTATGATGACGGAGCTTTCCGAACGAAAAACGAGGACCGCTTCGCTCAGGAAGGGTCCTCGTTTTGCTATGACTAAACATGATTAGCCACAGTTTGTTTTTGCAGCCACTGATGCAAACGAACAAATAAGAGCATAAATACAATCGTGATCATCAATCCTTTCACTGCGTTAAACGGCAAGATAGCCGAAACAACAAGCGCCTTTGTTTCCGGCGCGCTCATCGCCGGTGCGCCTAGAAAGATCGTATATGCCGGCAGAAACACATAGTAGTTCAATACGCTCATCATCAACGCCATGACGGCGGTGCCAGTGGCCAATCCAGCCAGCATTCCTTTTTTCGATTTTGTTTTGCGGTACACATAATACGTCGGCAAAATAAACGTAATCCCGGCCATGAAGTTGGCGATATGTCCGACCGGAACGCCGGTAGGACTGCCGACCATGAAATAATTTAGCACATTTTTTAGCAATTCCACGAACACTCCCGCCAGCGGCCCGTACAAAAGCGCGGCGATCAATGCCGGAACGTCGCTGAAATCCACCAAAAGAAAGTTTGGAAACGGCGGGAGCGGAAAGTTTAACAGCATCAGCAAATACGAGATGGCACTAAATACCCCAATCAAGACAAGCGCTCGGACATTCATTTTTCTCATGTCGATTCTCCTCTCCTTCTCGTGATTCATCCTCACAAGAAAGAAGGCTGCCATCTTGAGCGTCAAATAAAAAACCCTTAAGTGTTCGCACTTAAGGGAGAAAAAGGGTATGCTCAAATAGACGTTCGAGTGCACAACATTCGAACGCCGGCAAACCTTCATCTTCTCCCATCCAGACTATACTGTCGGCTCCGGACTCGCACCGGATCCTGCCTTGCGGCTCGCGGGCTGAGAAGCGCAATCGCTTCATCACCGCCGGTCGGGAATTTCACCCTGCCCCGAAGATGAATCGTATATTTTTTATATGCGATCTTATATTCAGTATACAATTTTCATATAGATTCTGTCTACTATGTTTTAACAATGCATTCCAAAAATGCGATGATTAGTCATCCTTTGAATGGGTTTCTGAATAGGATAATGATGATAACCTAACAGGAAAGGAATGTGTCCCATGCCCATGATCGTTGAACCCTATCTATTGCCGGTTCAAATCCTCCCTGTTCGCGTCACCTCACCAACCGTTAATCTTTACTATCCCCAGGTAACCGGCCTCCGGGATATCCAGATTCAACAACACATGAATCAATTGATTTACCAACAATTTCATTCCATCATCAAGCAGCAAGACTACTATGAGAATCCAACCCAAACAGAAATGACTGGAATATACGAAATCAAAACGAACGAAAGAGGCATTCTAAGCCTGACGCAAAGTAACTATACCTATATCTATATGCATGCAAACGGCCTGACCATCACAAAATCATTGACCTTTGATACACGTACAGGTAAATCCTACACCATGAACCTCTCCCACCTTCATTCCATGAAGAGGTGGGAGTTTCTTACCATCTCCATCGAAGAAGCTTCTGCGCAGAAGAAGGCGGTCTCCTTCCACTCGATGCCTACATCGGAAATCTTCTTGATGGGTCCAGTAAGCAACATCGGCATCACACCGATGGGACGGTCCAACCCTTCTACTACTTCTTGCTTACGCAATCCGTAGATACGTCAGCTTCGTTTGCACGGCCCAATGAACAAACGTACCATGCAACGACTTGCTTAATATATTTTTTGCCCCATGAATGTCCCGATGCTCCTCATACCCACACCGGCACACAAACAGGCGGGAAGACACTTTTTTTCTCTTTTGGCAGACAGGACATGTCTGACTTGTATACGACTCCTCGATTTCATGCAAGCGAATGCCATGTTGGGCCAGCTTATAAGTGAGATACCGCTTCACTTTCCCGAATGACCAATTTGAGAGTCTTTGCGCTTGTTTGCGGCTTGCCCGTTTTTTCTTTCTTGTGTTTCGCTGCACTCCTTCGACGTTTCCAATATACACATCGGAGGCGGACTGTTTCAAACACCAGTCGACAAACTGTTTGGTCGTTTTATGAAGCGCATCCCGCAGCTGTCTTTCGGATTTGGATAACACGTATTGTTTCGCTCGCTCATACTTTTTCCATCGGCGTGATCCTTTTTGACATTTCGATTGACGACGCTGGATCTCCGCCAGTTTTTTATTCCGCAGCCGGTGAAGGGAGCGTATTTTTCTTCCCGTGATAAGGAGGGCTTGCCCGTTTTCGCAAAACGCGCCGATGGTGTGTACTTCTCCAAGATCGACTCTAACGGCCTTCCCCGGTTCATACGCTTTGGCCTCTTGTCTATCTTCATACGTCACAGCCAAATAAAGACCATGATCAAAGCAGCATTCGATTTCTTTAATCGTTCCCTTTGGCAGATGCGACGCATACACGACGATCGGCTTTTCCCGTTTTCCGTGATGAATGCCCATCGACAGTTCGATTTTTCCGTTTTCGTAAACCTTGAAACCGTCTTTCGCCCATTTCGTTGGGAAGTACTTCTTTTTCTTGTAGGGATAACGAGCAGGATGTCCTTGTTGGATCGCGTGGTGAGCAGATTGTCTTGCGAAGAGATATTTGTGGCAGACGGCTTGAATCGATTGGCTGTGAAGATGGAACTTCCTTTTCGTTTGTTTTTGCAGCTCGCTTTTGGTGATCCAGCATCCATGCTGGAGGAAGTGTTCTTTGGCTAAGCGGAGGCATTCATTCCAAACACGGGCGGATTCCCGATTGCAGGCATACAATCGATCTAAATCCGCTTTCGATGCCCGGAAGAACACTTTTTGGCCACGAAGCATGAGCATTCCCTTCTTTCTTTGTTTGATAGATGGTTTGATTATAGCACATATGTTCGTTTTTTGGAATCAAAAACTTCCCGATTCATCTCCCTCCTTCACTCCGTTTAGAGGAAGGGAGATGAATCGGGAAAAATGTTAAACGTATCTAAAAATGAAACCGTTTCGTCAGCGGGAGCCACCCTTTATAAAACCAATTTGCATGCAACAAAGTTTTTTTATTTAGACAATAGTTTTATGATAAAATAAAAACGGAAAAAGATAGCAATAGTAAGGAGATGACAAAATGAAACAGGAAATCATCGAACGCTTTACGAAATATGTCCAAGTCAACACGCAATCCGACCCGAACAGCGACACTTGCCCTTCCACTCCTGGCCAGTTGGAACTTGGAAACATGCTGGTGGAAGAATTAAAAGCAATCGGCATGGAAGAAGTGACGATGGATGAAAACGGATACATAATGGCAACGCTGCCGGCCAATACCGAGAAAGACGTGCCGACGATCGGCTTTTTAGCCCATATGGATACCGCACCTGAGTTCACCGGAGCTAATGTTCATCCGCAAATCGTCGAAAATTACGATGGCGGCGATATCGTCTTAAACGAATCGTTAAACATTGTCCTGTCGCCAAAAGATTTTCCGGAACTAGCCAACTATAAAGGCCATACGCTCATCACCACCGACGGCACGACGTTGTTAGGTGCGGACAATAAAGCAGGAATCGCCGAAATTATGACGGCGATGGCTTATTTAATCCAGCACCCGGAAATTAAACACGGCAAAGTGCGCGTCGCCTTTACGCCGGATGAAGAAATCGGCAGAGGCCCGCATAAGTTTGATGTCGCTAAGTTCGGCGCTAAATTTGCGTACACGGTCGACGGAGGCCCGCTTGGCGAATTGGAATATGAAAGCTTTAACGCCGCGGAGGCAAAAATCACGATCAAAGGGAAAAACGTCCATCCGGGCACTGCCAAAGGAAAAATGATCAACTCGATGAAAATCGCGATGGAATTTCACGGACAGCTTCCTGCTAACGAAGCACCTGAGCATACGGAAGGATATGAAGGATTTTATCATTTGCTTTCCTTCCAAGGAAACGTCGAAGAAACAAGGCTTCATTACATTATCCGCGACTTTGACCGCCAACAATTTGAAGCGCGCAAGGCAAAAATGCAGGAAATCGCGGCAAAACTGCAAGAAAAATACGGAAAAGAGCGGATTGCGATCGAGATCAAAGACCAATATTATAACATGCGCGAAAAAATTGAACCGGTCCGCGAAATCGTCGATATCGCCTATGAAGCGATGAAAAACTTAAATATTGAACCGAAAATTTCGCCGATCCGCGGCGGCACGGACGGGTCGCAGCTATCTTACATGGGGCTGCCGACGCCAAATATTTTCACCGGCGGCGAAAACTTCCACGGCCGCTACGAATACATTTCCGTCGACAACATGATTAAAGCAACGAACGTGATTATTGAAATTATTAAGCTGTTCGAGCAAAAAGCGTAACAGAAAAGCTGGTTCCAAGCCACTGTTTGGAACCAGCTTTGTTTTTTAGTGCAGCTTTTGAATGCGCCCTTCGATTTGGGCATCAAATGGCTGCGGCAGCTGTTTAATATAATCGATGAGCGCATCCAAATCAACTGGCCCTACTTCCCGGTTTTTCCCTTCCTTCAATACCGTAAAGTTATCCCCTCCATCAGCCAGGAAGCTGTTTGCTGTAACGGTGTATTCCGCATTTGGATCGAGTTTCGTACCGTTTGGCAAATAAATATCGACGACTTTGTCTATAGGTTTGCTTGCGTCCCAAGTATACGTGAGGCCGGAAATTTGCAGCATGCGCGTTTGATTCGACTGCCATTGTTGATTTAACAGTTTGCGGATTTGTTCTCCCGTAAGCGTCATTTTTACTAGTTGATTGCCAAATGGCTGAACGTTATACAGCTCTCCCCATGTCACTTCCCCTTGTTCCACATCGGCGCGAATGCCGCCAGGATTCATAAAGGCGAAGTCGGTTTTCATCGCTGTCCGCTGCGCGTCCGCAATCAAGTTTCCTAAAGCCGATTCACCACTTGCATTTTGCTCAGCGCTAATTGTCGTTTTTGCCGTACCGACGACTTGGTTAATAATCGGCGCGACTTTTTCTTCATACTTGTTAATTAGTTTCGTAATCTCCGGATCAGGCTTAATGCTATCTTGATAGGTAGTCACGATTTCTGCTTTTTTCGCAACAACGTCTTTTGTTCGCCGATCAATTTTTAAATCGACATCAGAAAAAGCAGTTCCATAAGAATACGATTGAACAAGCAGTTTGCCATCCACTTCTGCATTTAAATACGCATGATTATGGCCGGCAAAAATCACGTCGACTTCATCATCTACTTTTTTCGCAATTTCCACAATTTCACCACTCGCATTGGAACTATCTTTATTCGAAACCCCTGGATTATGCGCGAGGACAACGATTGCACGTACCCCTCTCCGCTTTAACTGTTTCACCGCTTTGTTAATCGCTTCTGCTTCATCTGTAAACGCGACCCCTGCCACACCGCTTGGAATGACGATGCTTGGCGTATCGGATAAAGTTACTCCGATAAAGCCAATCGGCACCCCTTTCACTTTTTTAATAACATAAGGCGGAAGAATCGGTTTGCCCGTCTTTTTATCGATTACATTCGCGCTTACGTATGGAAAGTCGGCGCCACGAAAATAGCCGGTTTTTGGATGTGTTCCGCCATAAATGAGGCGAAGCATTTCGTCGACCCCTTCATCAAATTCGTGGTTTCCGGGTGTCCCCACATCAAATCCCAGTTTATTTAAAAACTCTATTGTCGGCTCGTCTTGTAATAAAGCCGATACGGGTGAGCTTGCCCCAACCATATCTCCCGCATGCACCAGCAGCGTATTTTTGTTTTCCGCTTCCCGTTGTTTCAAATACGCAGCTAAATAATCCGCTCTCCCGACTGCTCTTCCCCCAACGTTTCTTGTTACATCAAGCTGTCCGTGAAAATCATTAATTCCCAGCAATTGCACATCCATATAGCGATGTTGATACGCATCCGCTTTCAGCTGTTTTCCTTCATCGCCAGCTTTTCCAGCCGCAAAGGCATTTCCCGAAGCGATCATCGTCGATAACATCAAGGCAGGGACAGCCGTCTTCAGCCATTTTAAAGAAGAAATTTTCATCACATTCACTCCCCCTTTTTGTTTTTCTACTATTCAGCATAATTTTTCGTTCTATCAAAATAATAGAGTCAAATGACTTATTTTCTGCTAAACTATTGTAAATTTTTCATAAATTTTTATAGTAGATTGTCTATGAATCTACGAAAAAATCTTTTGTCATTCACTCGTTTTATCCTAAAAGTTGAATAACGTTAACAATGCATAACAAAAATCATGAATGTAAAAAATAGGATTGCCACTGTATACAAAGGAGGTGTCTCTAATGGAACGATATGAACAATTCAACAAAAGCTTCATCAACGGCGAATGGATCGATGGACTTAGCGAACGGACATATGATAACTTAAACCCGTATGACAATTCCGTTATTGCAACCATTCGTCTGGCAACGAAAAAACAGCTTGCCGAAGCGTTTGACGTCGCCAAACAAGCTCAAAAAGAATGGGCGAACACACCCCCAGAAGAGAAAAAGGAAGTGCTCCGCAAAGCGGCGGAATATTTACGTTCCAATCGGGATGCAATTATTGATATGATCGCCCGCGAAACAGGCGGGAGCATCATTAAGGGGAATGTGGAAGTCGATTTATCGATTGGGCTTGTCGAAGAAGCAATCAACATGGTCGATGAATTGACAAAAGTGAGGGAAGTCCCGTCAGAAACAGAAGGGAAAATCAACCGGATTTATCGCCTGCCATTAGGGGTCATCACATCGATTTCTCCGTTTAACTTTCCGATGAATTTGTCGATGAGAACGATCGCCCCAGCGATTGCGTTAGGAAATAGCGTCGTACATAAGCCGGATATCCAAACATGCTTCACAGGCGGCTCCATCATCGCAAGAGCCTTTGAATATGCTGGATTGCCAAAAGGAGTTTTAAACATCATTCTCACCGATATCGATGAAATCGGCGACGACATGTTGACCAATCCGAATTCACAGCTTATTAGTTTTACTGGTTCGACCGCTGTCGGCAAGCATATCGGAGCGATTGCAGGCGGAATGTTAAAACGCGTCGCGCTAGAGCTTGGCGGTAACAACCCGTTTATCGTTCTTGCTGATGCCAATGTGGACCGTGCCGTTGACGCAGCAATATTCGGCAAGTTTATCCATCAAGGGCAAATTTGTATGATTATTAACCGCATCATTGTCCATAAAAACCATTATGATGAATTTGTCGAAAAATTCGTCGAACGGGCGAAAAAACTTCCGTATGGCGACCCGCGTGATCCGAAAACGATCATCGGTCCGCTGATTAACGAAAAACAAATCGAAAAAGCATTGGCGATCATTGAAGAAGCGAAAAAAGAAGGCGCCAAAATGGCGCTCGAAGGAAAGCGAATCGGCAACATTTTAACGCCGACTGTATTTGTCGATGTCGATAATAACAGCAAACTGGCACAAACCGAATTGTTCTCCCCGATCGCAACCATTATTAAAGCCGAATCCGATGACGAGGCGATCGCGATGGCGAACGATACCGAATACGGTTTAAGTTCAGCGATTTTCACCGAAGATTTAAGCGAAGGGGAACAATTAGCCTTACAAATTGAAAGCGGTATGACACATGTTAACGATCAGACGGTCAATGATAGCCCAACCGTTCCGTTTGGCGGCACAAAATCCAGCGGTATCGGACGGTTCGGAAACCCGTGGGTTGTGGAAGAGTTTACGATGACAAAATGGGTATCGATTCAAAAAGAGTATCGACGCTATCCGTTTTAGTAATCCAAGAAAAAGGGGCTGACCGAAAAGCAGAATTGCTTTCCAATCAGCCCCTTTTAAAATTCGCTTGCATTGGCGTGAATCGTGACTTGTTGGATTTTTACAACTGTTTTTCCCCTTTCACACCATTAATCGAGTAGCTTGCCGTAATGTTGGCATTTAACGAATGGGATACAGAACAGTACTTCTCTTTAGACAATTGAATGGCGCGGACGACTTTGTCCTCTGGCAAATCCCCTTCTAACACGTAATGAATGTGAATATCTGTAAACCGTTTTGGATGATCGTCCGCACGGGTTCCATCCACTTCTATATAAAACGACCGAACCTCAAGCCGCATTTTTTTCAAGATCGATATGATGTCAATTCCCGTACATCCGGCAAGCCCGTGTAAAATCAATTCCATCGGTCGCGCTCCGGAATCTTGTCCTCCTGCTTCTTTGGAAGCATCGATCGGGATTTGCACTCCTGACGCGCTCATCCCTGTAAACGACATTTGTCCGTTCCATTTCACTTTTGCTTGCACTTTTTCTTCCTCCTCTTTCAATTCCAGTGATAAAACAACAATGTTATCATCTAGTTTACTTTGCCAAAAAAATAAATGCAAAAAAAATACCTTTCCGTTGTTATGTTCTATTTTCTGATCTAGCGTTTTTTTTCATGCATGGTAAAATAAAAGCATGCACGAATTTGATAAGTAAAGGGTGTAAGGAGATTGATGGAAAAAGCACTTATTTTGATCGCAGCTTACCTTCTTGGGTCGATTCCGTTTGCGCTTCTTGTCGGGAAAATCGGCTACGGAATCGATATTCGCGAGCATGGAAGCGGAAATCTAGGCGGAACAAATACCTTTCGTGTGCTCGGCGTAAAAGCGGGACTGATTGTCACATGCGGAGATATTTTGAAAGGAACATTAGCGGCAAGCTTGCCTGTATTATTCTCCGTGCACATACATCCGCTTTTAGCAGGAGTGTGCGCGGTTCTCGGACATATTTACCCGGTCTTCGCGAAATTCCGCGGCGGAAAAGCGGTCGCAACATCAGCAGGTGTAATGTTGTTTTATTCACCGTTCTTTTTCGTTTCCCTTCTTGTTGTTTTTTTCATTGTTTTGTATATTTCCAAATATGTTTCACTATCTTCTATGTTAGCCGGTGTATATGCGGTTATTTATACGATCTTCTTTACGGATGACGTTCCACTCATGATCGCAGTATCGTTATTAACGGCGTTTATCTTTTACCGCCACCGCGCGAATATTAAACGCATCATTAACAAAACGGAACCAAAAATCAAATGGCTGGGTGGAAAATAGTACAAAAATCGTTAACACGATCAAGCGCATAATAAAAACAAGCCATTTGATCTGCAGGAAAGGAGTTTGATCATTGAAATTACCAAGCGAATTCATCAAAAAAATGGAGAGGCTTTTGCAAGACGAAGCTTCTCGTTTTTTTTCCACCTATCATGAAGAAAAAGCAAACGGGTTACGATTTAATCCATTGAAAATCGACCGCGAAACGTTTTTAACGCTCGTCCCGTTTGTGCTTTCCCCTGTTCCTTTTTGCCCAACTGGTTTTTATTATGATACACACGAACAACCTGGAAAGCATCCGTATCATGCGGCAGGGCTTTATTATATCCAAGAACCGAGCGCGATGTTTGTAGCTGAAGTGTTAAAGCCAAATCCAGGGGAGTTTGTTCTTGACCTTTGTGCCGCACCTGGCGGAAAAACGACTCAGCTTGCGGCGATGATGGAAAATCAAGGGCTGCTTGTCGCCAATGAAATTCATCCGAAGCGCGTCAAAGCCCTTTCGGAAAATATTGAGCGGTTTGGCATTACAAACGCGCTTGTTACGAATGAAACACCGGAAAAGCTCGCGAAATATTTCCCTGGATTTTTTGACAAAATTTTAGTAGACGCTCCATGCTCAGGGGAAGGCATGTTTCGAAAAGACGAAGAAGCTGTTCAATTTTGGAGCCAAGCGCACGTCGAACAATGCGCCATCAGACAACGGCATATTTTAGACTGTGCATACGAGATGCTAAAAGAAGGGGGCATCCTCGTTTATTCCACTTGCACGTTTTCTCCGGAAGAAAACGAACAGACAATAGAAGCTTTTTTACAAACATACGATGATCTTGAATTGTTATCGATTGAAAAAGTTCATGGCATTCAGCCGGGAAGACGGGAATGGACGAATGCCAACTTAGAGGAAATAGAGAGAACGGCCCGGCTATGGCCGCATTCGTTAAAAGGGGAAGGTCATTTTGTCGCGAAAATAAAAAAAACAGGCCCGTCCCCTTCGTGGAATGGGCGCTATGCCAAGCCAAACGTCTCCAAACAAATGGTTCGGGAGTATCGACAGTTTGAACAAGAAGTATTGCAAAAAGAAATCGAACAACCAATGTATGCCTTTCAACACCATCTTTTCGCCTTGCCTGATCATTGCCCGAACTTCGATGGCCTGAAAGTCGTACGAGCAGGTCTTCACTTAGGAGAAGCGAAAAAACAGCGGTTTGAGCCGAACCATGCGCTTGCCTTATCGCTAAAGCCGCAAGAAGTTCGCTACTCCCTTGACTTGTCAAGCGACAGCGTCGAATGTCTAAAATATTTGCGCGGGGAAACAATCCAGACAAGTGAAGATCGCGGCTGGCTGCTTGTGACCGTTGATGGTTATCCTCTCGGCTGGGGAAAAGAGGTAAAAGGCACGGTGAAAAACTTTTATCCAAAAGGATTGCGAATGGTGTAGAAAAAGGGCGCGCTCATAAGCGGCCCTTATTGTTTTGCCGATGTCGGAATCGTCAATGTGAATACAATTTCATCTTTTGCCAAATCCATTTTCTGGACGGAAACTTGGTAACCGTTGCCGAAACGTATATCGGTGAGCGCCACATACACGCGGTTTGCCGCCGGGTCAATGATCACTTCATCCGGCAGTGACGCATGTTTTCGCAAATATCTTAATACATAGGTGACGGGAAGCTCCCAATCTCCCAGTGATATTTCCGGACTTTGCAGCTCCACATTTCCACCTTTAACCACTTTCGGAATAAAGGAAACGACGAGGTCAATTTCCCGGCCGAACACCGGGAGCTTGCTTGCCACATACACGCGGTCATCCAGCCAGACGCGATATTGCAGCGGATGATCTTTTGTCTTTTTGCGAATATAATCATTGATCACCGTATTCAAATGTTCTTTGTGCGAATATACCGTAAACGTCGCCCCTTTTACTTTTTTTGGCGGCGGCACCGAAATCGGCTTAACCGGCTGAAACAGCCACGCGGCAAGCAGCGCGACAACGGCAATGTCCAGTATCACTAATGCCCAAAACCACTTTTTCCAATTCATTGTTCCGATCTCCTTAGCCACATCTCTTCGTGTTTTGTTAGCTCGTCATATACTCGTCTTGCCATTTGTTCATAGCCGATTTCATTTGGATGGAACTCGTCGCTGTATAACACATCATCGCGATTGTCAAATAAATCTTTCACGTTGACAAATATCGTACGATCATAGCGTTTTAATACTTGTTTGCTGCCATTATTCCACAGCTCAATCACTTCATCGATTTCCGGAATGTTTGGAAGCGAATTAGCAAACGGATTATACAATCCAACAAGCACAACGGCAGCATCGGGATTGGCGGCACGAATCGAGGCCAATAAATGATCGAGCCGTGCGGCAAACCGCTTTTGTTCTTTAGCAAACAGCTCGTATGATAAATCAAAAAAATGTGAACGGACAACTTTCATCATGTCATTGCCACCGATCGTAATCAAAATTAAATCGGCTCGTTCTATTTGCGTTGCATATTGATCGATGACCGCATCAAGCTGGTTCAGCTGCAATCCCCGCTTTCCTAAATTGATGACGGAAACCGTCCGCACCCCTTTATGCTGTTCGAGCTGTTGCTGCAAGCGACCAACATAGCCTCCTTGTCCCTGGCGATCCCCTACCCCTTCCGTTAACGAATCGCCAAGGGCAAGAAGGCGAACATCTTTTGGAAAAAAATCAGCGGCAACTTCATGAGGTCTGAGTTCTATTTGCCGCTCCGGCAAGCTGGTGTCGCCGATGGCCTGATTGGCGGAACATCCCGCACAATAAAATAATAACAAAAAAAGCAATCCCCATTTTTTCATGAATCTACACCTACCTTGTACCGCAAAACGGTGAAAACACGAAAAGGCAAAAATGCCCTTACATTTTTGCCCTTTAGGACGATTGCAAAATTTCGATATGCTCTAAAATCTTATCATACGGAACATCTTGTACTCCACTATAAGATTGAACAATCGTACCGTTTTGGTCAACAAGATAAAACTCTGTTCCATGGATCACTTGATCCTCATTTTCCGGTTTTTTTACAATCGTTTTAAAATTTTTCTCGGCAAATTTCTCAATTTCTTGCTGGCTGTATCCTGTAAGCAAATGCCAGTTTGATAAATCACCGTCAAATTTTTTCGCATACTCTTTTAATTTTTCCGGTGTATCTACTTCCGGATCCACACTAAATGAGACAAATTCAACATTGAGCCCTTTTTCTTTCGCCATTTTTTGTAACTTGGCCATATGGGCTGTCATCGGCGGACAGACCGTTTCACAATTTGTAAAAATAAAGTCGGCAACCCATACTTTTCCTTTTAAATCTTTTAAACCGAATGACTCCCCATTTTGGTCGGTAAACGTAAAATCAGCAATCGGCCAATTTTTGGCATCAGGAATTGTTTTTCCGCATGCAGCAAGCAGAACGATAGCAAGAAGAAGCAACATTCGTTTCATCTTTTCGTTCCTCCATATTCTATTCTATATCTTAGTCGGTATAATACATAAGTCCAATCGCCCCCGCTCCGGTATGAATCGAAATGACCGGCGTCGTCTGAACGATATAGACGTGCTGGTATCCTATCGCCTCGATAATCGATTGTTTCAGCCGTTCTGCGAAAGCGAACGCATCGACATGAGCAATTGCCACCTTCCGCACCGTTTTATCCGCGATATCTGAAATCAATTGATTCGTCAAATATTTAATAGCTTGCGAATAGCTGCGCACGTTCGCGATCGGCGTATACATGCCATCGGCCAGCGCGGCGATCGGTTTAATATTTAAAAGCGAACCGACCAGTGCCTTCCCGCGGCCAACCCGTCCGCCTTTTACGAGATTTTCGAGCGTATCAAGCACGACGTATAATCGGGTATGACGGCGAACGTCTTGCAGACGGCTTACAATGGCCGCTGTGCTCTTTCCCTCTTTTGCCAATTGTGCCGCTTCCAGCACTTGAAAACCTAACGCAAACGAAATATACTGGGAGTCGACGACCGTTACGTTCGCTTTGGACATGGTAGCGGCATGCTGGGCGGAGCGGACTGTGCCGCTTAGCTCGCCAGACATATGAATGGAAAGGATTTCACTTCCATCTTCGCCGAGACGATCGTAGACTTCGAGAAACTCACCGACAGAAGGCTGCGAGCTTTTCGGCAGTTCCTTTGCCGCTTTCATTTTTTTCATAAACTCATCAGGCGTAATCGTGACGCGGTCAATAAACGCTTCCCCGTCAATCGTAAAATGAAGCGGGACGACTTCAATCCCGTGCTCCTCGAGTACCTCTTTCGATAAATCCACCGTCGAGTCGGTTACAATTTTCACGCTTTTCATGCATTCACTCCTAAATATAGCTTTCTGTACAATTATATAATGAAATGAGAAAAATTCCTATACAAAAGCGCCAAAGAAAAAAGTTGTTTTGCCGAGGCAAAACAACTTTCGAAGATGTTAGGCATTGTTTTTCAACACATTTGTTTTAAAAATTTGTTCGTACACCGGCCATTTTAATACTTTTTTCAAATATTCGCGAAACGAATACACAGAACGAGCATTTGGGGATCGATATACTTTGGCAATAAACATTTCTAAACGGAGTTGAATCATAAATCGGTACGTGTTATCTTCCTCCAATACAGGAATTTCGATAATCTTCACCTTCTGCCCATAAGCATTTTTAAACTCTAGGCTTTTGAATAGCAAAATATCAATCCTCTTTTTTCACCGATTTATTTTTATTATACACCAAATCGGTGAAAAAGTATGTCAGAAATGCGCGAAATCTTTCCGACTTTTTTCGAGCCTAAATGAGCAAGTGGAATAAATTCGGATCTTTATTCACTTCTTGAAACGGGAAGCCTTTTTTCTTCATTCGTTCAATCAGCGGCGCATAATCTTCGCGGCGCTTTAGCTCGATGCCGACTAAAGCCGGACCGCTTTCTTTATTGTTTTTCTTTGTGTATTCAAAACGGGTGATGTCATCGGTCGGTCCTAATACTTCATCCAAAAACTCACGCAGTGCGCCGGCGCGCTGCGGAAAATTCACAATAAAATAATGCTGCAGCCCTTCGTAAATCATTGACCGCTCTTTAATTTCCTGCATCCGGTCAATATCGTTGTTACCGCCGCTGACAATGCAGACGACCGTTTTGCCGCGGATTTTCTCTTTGTAAAAATCGAGCGCCGCGATCGGAAGTGCCCCCGCCGGCTCCGCGACGATCGCGTTTTCATTGTATAATTCCAAAATCGTCGTGCATACTTTCCCTTCCGGCACAACAACGACGTCATCAAGGATTTCCTTGCAAAGGGCAAACGTTTTTTCGCCAACCGTTTTGACCGCCGCACCGTCTACAAATTTATCGATTTCCTCTAATGTCACGACATGACCTTGTTCAAGAGCGGATTTCATCGATGGGGCTCCTGCCGGCTCCACTCCGATAATATTGGTCGCCGGGGAAATGCTCTTAATATATGTACCAAGCCCAGCCATCAATCCGCCGCCACCGATGCTCGCAAACACAAAATCGATCGGCTCTTCGCAGTCATTGAGCACTTCGACGCCGATGGTTCCTTGACCAGCAATGACATACTCATCATCAAACGGATGGATGAATGTACGGCCTTCTTCCTTCGCACATTTCATAGCCTCATTAAAGGAATCATCAAACGTATCGCCTACTAACACAATTTCTACCATATCTTTTCCAAACAGTTGCACTTGCGATACTTTTTGTCTCGGCGTTGTTGCCGGCATGTATATTTTGCCATGCACACCGAGCGCCCGGCATGAATACGCGACCCCTTGCGCATGGTTGCCCGCGCTCGCGCAAATGATTCCTTTTCTCCGTTCTTCCTCGCTTAAATGCTTCATTCGATTGTAAGCGCCGCGAATTTTAAACGAACGGACTACTTGCAAGTCTTCGCGCTTTAAATAGACGTTGCATTCGTACCGTTCCGACAACAGCGGATTTTTTTGCAACGGAGTATGATAGACAACGTCTTTTAACGTATGATAAGCAATTAAAATGTCTTCCACGTAAACGGTCCCTTGTTTTCGTTTCAATTGTTGTTCCATGCTTTCGTTCCCTTTCTTTCTAAGTTGTTTTTTTAATTTGTAAATTATAGCACAAATTTAAAAAAAGAAAAGGGAATTTTCAAAAAGTTTATAAAAACATTTAGCGCGATGGTTTACTAAAAAGAAAGACGACCGTCTTACGTGCGGTCGTCTTTCTCCTGTTCATATTCCTCGGCAAACTCGGTCGCCCATCTCCCTTCGTCATACCAACGGTACTTCTCTTCCTTTCTCGCTTCTTCAAGAATATGGTTTTCCATAAACAAATGAAAAAACGCTTCAATGGCGCCGATGGCCAGTGCACAGAAAAAGGAAGCGTATGCCATGTTTATCGTTGGTTCAATGAGCGCATAGCTTGTCAGCCAAATCATTAAAAACGCGAGCGGAAGATCGGCAATAACGGCGACAAAATTGCCAAAGCGGGGCAAAATCATTAAATCGCCGACGATATAAGCAGCGAGCGTGGTTCCTGCCGCCATGAGCAAAACGAGCAGCGGCGGGGCGTTAAAAATCGCAAAAATAGAAAGCAGCGCGATGCTCCAGCCAACGAATTTCACGAGCAATGGAACGATATGCTTCATCCGTACTCCTCCATTTCCATTCATTGTTTACTGTTATCGTTCCTTTTTTGCGCTGCTTCTATTCGATCATAAAGAAAAACGTGTCCCGCCAAACGGCGAAACACGTTAACGTTTGCGTTCATACACGATAAACGCATAATCATATGGATTTTTTTCATCTTTTATTCCTTTCGTATAGGAAACGAGCTGCCACTCTGACTCATCGAAAGCCGGATAAAACGTATCACCCGGAAAACTCGCCTCAATTTTCGTAATGTAAAGACGATCGGCAACCGGCAACGTCGCCCGAAACAGCTCCGCGCCGCCAATGACAAACACTTCATCATCGCGCATTGCGGCAAACCGCTTCACTTCCTCAATCGAGTGCAGCACTTTGCATCCTTCCAGTTGAAACGAGCGATCGCGCGTGACAATGACATTTTCTCTGCCGGGAAGCGGCCGGCCGATCGATTCAAATGTTTTGCGTCCCATCACAATCGCATGGCCCATCGTTACTTTTTTAAAATACGCTAAATCGGCCGGCAAATGCCATGGCAAGCGATTGTCTTTGCCGATGACGCGGTTTTGATCCATGGCGAAAATGTGCGAAATCATCGTATCTCTCCTTTATACCGCAACCGGTGCTTTAATATGCGGATGAGGATCATAGTCAACAATTTCAAAATCGGCAAATTCGTATTCAAAAATCGATGCCGGCTTCCGCTTGATCACCAGCTTCGGAAGCGGGCGCGGCTCTCTTGCTAGCTGCAGTTTTGCTTGTTCCAAATGATTTTTATACAAATGCACATCGCCACCGCTAAAAATCAATTCGCCGACGTCTAAATCGCACTGCTCGGCGATCATATGCGTTAACAGCGCATAGCTGGCGATGTTAAACGGCAATCCTAAAAACGTATCGACAGAACGTTGTTGCCACATGCAAGAGAGCTTTCCATCGGCGACGTAAAATTGAAACGCATAATGGCAAGGCGGCAATTTCATATTGTCCAATTCCGCGACGTTCCATGCGTTTACTAATAAGCGGCGGGAATTTGGGTTTCGTTTAATTTCTTCAATGACCCAGCTGATTTGATCCACCGTTTTGCCATCGGCCCCTTTCCAAGAACGCCACTGCGCACCGTATATCGGGCCTAAATCGCCGTTTTCATCCGCCCACTCATCCCAGATCGTCACGCCGTTTTCCTGCAAATACCGAACGTTCGTATCGCCTTTTAAAAACCATAATAATTCGTAAATAATCGAACGAATATGTAATTTTTTTGTCGTTAAGAGAGGGAATCCTTCCTGCAAATTAAAACGCAATTGTCTCCCAAATACAGAAAGCGTCCCGGTTCCCGTTCGATCTTCTTTATGTACGCCATTTTCTAAAATATCTTGAAGTAAATCTAAATACTGCCTCATCTCCGCTTCATCCTTTCTGACGTATTACTTTCAAATATTATATATAAAAGCAGGTGTAAACACTAGAAAAAAATCACGGGAGCACTCCCGTGACTAACAAATGCGCGGCAATAAAAGACCTGATAATCGATATAATCTTCGCGTTGTTCCGAGCGGTGTTCTCAATAATAGTTGGCCTTTGTCCGTCGAACGCACAGTACCAATGACAGCGGCATCTTTTCCTTCTGGAAACGAACGAATCGCATCAAGAACATTTTGTTCATCTTCTTTAGCGACGATGAAAATCACTTTTCCCTCATTCGCTAAATAGATTGGTTCAAATCCGAGCAACTCACATGCCCCTTCTACTTCTCTTTTTAGAGGAATCGCTTCCTCTTCTAATTCAATCGTCACTTGAAAATCTTCACAAATTTCAACAAGAGCAGTCGCTAAACCACCCCGAGTTGGATCACGCATGATTCGAATGTTCTTTGATGCCTCCATCGCGGCTGAAATCATCGGATATAAAGTAGCACAATCACTTTCTACATTTGTCATTAATCCAAGTCCCCCTCGAGCAGTCAAAACGGCAATGCCATGATCACCGACCGAACCGCTAATAATGACGGAATCTCCTTCTTGAATAGAAGCGGTTAATGGTTGAGGGACAACACCAAGCCCTGTTGTGTTAATATAAATGCCATCCGCGGATCCACGTTCGACCACTTTCGTATCGCCTGCGATGATTTGCACATTCGCTTTTTTCGCTTCTTCCGCCATGGAACGAACAATCTGTTTTAAATCGTTTAGCGGAAAACCTTCTTCAATGATAAAACTGCATGTCATCATTTTTGGAATTGCTCCTGATACAGCTAAATCGTTTACCGTTCCTGCTACGGCAAGTTTTCCGATATTGCCCCCTGGAAAAAAGATCGGTTTCACAACAAAGCTATCGGTTGTCATTGCGATTTGGCCTTTTTCGATAGGAAAAAGAGCCGAATCAAACTTTGCATAAGCGTCGTTATGAAAATAGGCAACAAATACTTGCTGAATGAGTTGATGCGCCAACTCCCCCCCATCTCCATGGGCGAGCGTTATACGATCCATCTTTATTCCTCCCTCATATACTGATAGTAAGCCGCACAGCTGCCTTCGGATGAAACCATGCATGGTCCGATTGGATTCAGTGGTGTACACGCTTTTCCAAATAAGGCGCATTCAGGTGGATCGATTAACCCACGAATAACTTCTCCACAACGGCATTTTGTTTTTCGTGGACTTTGCATAGGAACGGAAAACTTTTCTTTTGCATTAAATGGACGATATTCCTCGCGGAAATCCATCCCGCTTTGAGGGATGATGCCGATTCCGCGCCATGGTTCATCGCATAACGAAAAATAATGATTCATCCAATATTTCGCATGTTTATTTCCTTCTTCGGATACGACATTTCGATATTCGTTCATCACAAGCGCGTTTTGATCCAGCGCCAACACCAGTAATCGACGCAAGCTGCTAAGCAACTCAATCGCTTCAAATCCGCTTATAACTCCTGGCAAATGATATTCCGCAGCTAAAAATTCAAAATGCTTTCGCCCCATGACCATCGAAACATGACCAGGGAGAAGAAAGCCATCTAACGCTACTTCTTTGTTATTGAGAAGATGGCGTAAAATCGGTTCCGTTAATTTGGTCGACATCCAGATGGAAAAATTACGAACCTCGTTTTCTTCTGCTTCTTTTAGCGCTGCCGCTAAAATCGGAATGGTCGTTTCAAAACCAATCCCTAAAAAAATCACTTCTTTTTGTTGATTTTGCTCCGCAATGCGAACGGCATCAATCGGCGAATAAACAACACGAATATCTTTGCCCTCTGCTTTTGCTTGCATCAATGTTCCGTTAGAACCTGGAACACGCATCATATCTCCAAACGTACAAATAATGCGGTCATCTCCATCGGTAAGAGAAATCATCGCATCAATGGCAGCTTGGTCCGTCACGCAAACCGGGCACCCCGGTCCTGAAATGAGCCGAATATCATCTTGTAATGCTTTCTTCACTCCTGTTCTTGCAAGAGACATCGTATGTGAACCACATACTTCCATAAATGCAGGGATGCGTTGGAATTTTCTTTGAAATTGTTTCGCCAACTCTTTTACTTCATCTAATAACGCCCGACTAATTTTCGAACTCGTAGACGGATCAATCAGCCCATGCATCGGCTAGCTTCCTCCATTCTTCCAGGCTCTCTTTTGCGTACTCTTCATCGATAATAGACATCGCTTGTCCAGCATGAACAATGACATAGTCGCCGATTTTTACTTCTGGAACAAAAATAATCCCTACGTTCATTTGTGACCCCATAACATCGACTAATGCAGAGAAACCATTGATTTCAATCACTTTGGCAGGAACACCAACGCACATTATTTTCTCTCCCTTCGATTCGCGGCAATAATTAATTGACCAAGCGCTAATCCACCATCATTGCACGGAACTTTTTGATGGGTATAAACGATAAAACCTAATTTTCTTAAGCCTGTGATCAGGTGTTTAACCAAATAACGATTATGCATACTGCCGCCGGATAAGACAATTTTACGATGATATTGCGAATGCTTCTCTATCGCTTTACGAATCATCTCAATGGCTGCGGACACAACGGTTTGATGGAATCGCCCCGCAATGGTTTCGATGTTTTTATTTCGCTTTACATCTTCTGCAATCGCAAGCCACATCGCTGCTAAATCGATTTCCATCATATTGTTTTCTTTTAATTTAAACGGGTAAGGTTCATATATATGCTCTTCATCCACCAATTCTGCTAGACGAATCGCTGCTTCTCCATCATATGTGGATTGCGTGCAAACATGTAGAAAAGCGCTCACTGCGTCAAATAATCGCCCGCACGTTCCAGCTTTCGGAGCGTGGATATTCTTTTCCATCATCTGTCTTAAAATTCGAATTTCATACTGTTTATCAGGAAAACGTTCTATAGCCAGTTCATATCCTTTTTCTCCTAAATAAAACCCTAACATCCCGACTGCAGTACGCCACGGTTCTTTGATGCATCGCTCCCCACTCGGCAACGGGGTGTACGTTAAATGTCCGAGCCGTTGATAATGAGAAGCATCGCCATACAGAAGTTCAAATCCCCATATATGTCCATCTTCTCCATACCCTGTTCCATCCAAAATCAACCCGAAACAGCTGCTTTTTATACCATTGTCCTCCATGCATGACACCATATGCGCATGATGATGCTGCACCGGAATAACTGAAACATCCCATTCTTTTACAATGTTCCATGTTTCATAGTTTGGATGCATATCAACAGCAACGACTTTCGGCTCTACTCCCATCCATGTTCGTAAATGTTCATATTCGCGCTGAAAATGTTCGACGACCTCCATATTTTGCAAATCCCCAATATGTGGTCCGAGAAAAATTTGTTCGTTTCGCCCAAAAGCAAACACATTTTTTTGTTGTCCGCCTAAAGCGGCCACTTCGTGAACATCGCTTGTTGTAAAAAATGGATCAGGGACAAACCCACGTGCCCGACGTAAAAAATCAACGTTGCCATGTTGAATTTGAACAACCGAATCATCAATCGGATGAACAATTGGCCGATTATGGATAAGAAAATAGTCAGCAATCGCCTTTAAATCTTGAAGAGCTTGCTCATCGTTATACAAGATTGGTACGCCCGACCGATTCGCACTTGTCATCACTAATACAGGCATATGTTCTTCATCTAGCAACAAATGATGAAGCGGTGTATAAGGCAGCATCACTCCAACCGTTTGTAATCCCGGAGCAAGCGACGGAGCGAGCGGATACGTTTTCCTTCTTTTTAAAACAACAATCGGAGCTTCAGGCGACTTTAACATCCGCTTCTCCTCTTCCTTCACCTCACACATTTGCTCTGCAACGGAGAGGGAGGCTGCCATCACCGCTAATGGGCGATTCGGTCGTCGCTTTCTCGTTCGTAATTGTTGCACAGCTTGTTCATTTGTAGCGTCGCACGCAAGATGATAACCACCTAATCCTTTAATCGCTACAATCGCTCCCGATAACAACAGTTGTTTCGCCTTTTCAATCGCATCCCCATCAAGCGTTTGGCCATTGCAATCGATGAGCGTAACGCGCGGTCCGCATACCGGGCAAGCAATCGGTTGCGCGTGATGACGTCGATTCAGCGGGTCTTCGTATTCTTTCCGGCAACGTTCGCACATTGGAAAGGATTTCATCGACGTATACGGGCGATCGTAAGGCAGCTGCTCAATAATCGTATACCGCGGTCCGCATTGGGTGCAGTTAATAAACGGATAGCGATAGCGATAATCATTAGGATCGTTCATTTCTTGCAAGCAATCATCACAAACAGCTGTATCGATTGGAATGACAAGGGAAGAAGCCCCCTTTCGCTCACTTTCAATAATGGAAAATTGTTGAAAACCTTGATAGGCTACCTCCAAAACGTTCAATTGATCAATGCGAGATAAACGAGGGGCTTCCGTCTGTAATGAAAGTAAAAATGACTGCAGCTCCTTCTCTTCTCCTTCTGCAAAAACGGTAACACCGTCCATGTTGTTTTGAACCGTTCCCTTTATGTGATAGCGATGAGCGAGTTGGAAGACAAAGGGACGGAACCCGACGCCTTGAACCCGTCCCTTAATCGTCACTTTTATTGATTTTTGCATCGTGCAATACCCTCTCGAATCCAATGGAACCATTGGTCCATTCCTTCATTGGTTTTCGCAGATAACGGAATAAGCAAAGATTGCGGGTTAATGCCTTTTAAGTCCTCTTTCGCTTGTTCCACATCAAAATCGAGATAAGGTAATAAATCAATTTTATTTAGTAAAACAAGTTCGGTACGCATAAACATCGTCGGGTATTTTGGAATTTTATCATTTCCTTCAGGAACACTTAATACGGCGACCTTATGCTGTTGCCCTAAATCGTAGCCAGAAGGGCAGACGAGATTGCCAACATTTTCAATAAACAAAAGGTCGATTTCATTGAAATCAAATTGTGGCAAAACCGCAGCAATCATTCGTGCGTCTAAATGGCAGCCGCCATGCGTATTAATTTGTACTGCCTGCGCGCCTAGTGCACGAATTCGTTCGGCATCTTTTTCCGTTGCTAAATCTCCTTCAATGACACCGATCCGAAAATCTTTTGCCAATGTTTCAATCGTTTTTTCTAAAATCGTTGTTTTTCCCGCTCCCGGGGAACTCATCAAATTAATGACAAGCGTTTTCGATTCTTCAAACAGACGACGGTTAAACTCTGCGGCGCGATTGTTATTCGTTAAAACATCTACCTCTAGCGTTACTTTCATGCTGTCGAACTCCCTTCGTATGTCAATACTCGAAATGCCTCTCCAGCAATAATTCGGCCGCTCGGCAACAGACACGACGGACATTGAACGAGTCTCGATTGCGGCAGATATTCCCGCTCACAAATAGGACAAAACGCTTTCGCCCGTTCAAAATGAATGATCAGCTGCGCGTCTTCAGTTAATCGGTTATCTTTTTGCAACTTATAAGCAGCAAACGCCATTTCTAAAGCTTCAGGAAGCGCATTGCTAAGCTCTCCTACAAGCAATTCTATTTTTGTAACAGAACCGATGTTTCGTTTGGCCGCATCTTGTTCAATCAAACGGACAATTTCCTCCATTAAAGCCAATTCATGCATATAAATCCCTTTCTAGTTGGACGTACCATTCGTTTTTTATTTTTTTTGTCGCAAGCAACGGCATCTTTAATGTCCCCATCTCCGATGCCAAATCAAATTCACGGTCACAATATAAGCAGATAAAACGATGTTCTAACTGGATATAATGCGGCATGACATGACAATGAGAACAAATAGCTTTTCTCGCCTTTATCTCGCCATTTTGTGCATAAATAACAACAGGAACATGATGAACGTGCTTCACTTCCGCCCCTTTTAATTCATTAGCATCGTACATCCCAAGAAGATGCCACTTACAATGAACAGATGAGAAAATTTCTTTCATTTTTTTTATCTCATCTTCTAATAATGGGGCCGAAGCTTCTTTAATTGTTTCAACTAAACTGTTCCGCATTTCTTTTAAAAACTGCAAGCGATTCATAAAGCTTCCCACCACTTTTTCACTTGTTGAACCACTTTTTCTGCTAACTGAGGAAGTTGTGCTTGAACAATGGGGGATAATTGTAATCCAAGTTCAAGTGAAGCGGGTTGGACGCCAAACAAAATCATATGTTTGGGACATGTTTCCCGAATTTTTGCCGCAGAGAGAACCTCTTGAAACCCTAATTGATGAATCGACATTTTCACTCCAAAGTAAGCAGGAATTTCATCATCGACAAGCGTCACGATCGTCCCAGCATCCTTCCCCGCATTCACCGCATCAACAACAATTAAATAATCCGTTTCTTCAATGGTTCCCAACAATCTCATCCCATCTGTTGAACCTTCTATCACTTCCACGTTTTCGTAGTGAGAAAGCCGTTCTTCTAATAAAGGCAAAAGATGAATGCCAACTCCCTCATCCGAATAGAGTAAATTCCCTATGCCAAGAACAGTAATTTTCCGTTTACTTCTCATCCTGTTCACCTAAAGTTTCTTTTTTACGCTCCATCTTGTAGCCTGTGACAATAGAAGACATTGTGCCGTTTCGCTGTAAATAGTCTTCACGGAACGCCATATAGACATGGACGATGGTAAAGATCATAAATCCCCATGCGACTAAATGATGCCATGATCGAACAGAGAAACTGTCCCCGCCAAACAAATGAGCAACCCACATAAACATTTTTCCGTAAATCGACTCCGGCTGTGGTTCAAATAATAAATAATAGCCTGTGAGAATCATAATGATGGAGCCAAGACCGATAAAAATCCAGTAACTTAATTGGGCAAGCGGGTTGTGACCGATATAATGTTTCTTTTTATTTTTTAAAAACAAATAATACTTAACGGTTTCCCATGTTTCTTTCCAGAAAGAGAGACGAAGCAAGTTCGAAGTCGCATGTTCGTTTCCTTTATACACCCAATACCAGCGCACAGCCAAATTAATGGTGAAGACAAACGCGGTAAAAAAGTGGACATATCGTGCCCATCCCATTAAATAGGAATAATACGCTTCTTCTGGAATGGAAGCGGAAGCAAACGGGCGGCCGATAAACACGCCCGTAATCATTAAAATGAAAATGGAAAATGCATTAATCCAATGGAAAATGCGAACAGGCAACTCCCAGACGTACACTTTCACCATTTGATCGTTGAGCGGAATCGTTTTAACCTTGCGCTTGCGCGATTTTTTCCAAACTATTTTCACTGTTTCTTTTTCAATTTTTGGATTTGTCGGGATCGACATAATGCTTCCCTCCCTACCCAATGTAAATATTAGTCGTTTGTTTTGAAGTAACATCTGTTAAATGAACGGAACATGCTAAACATGGGTCAAACGAATGAATAATGCGTAAAATTTCTAACGGTTTTTCCTTATCTAAAAGAGGTGTGCCTTTTAATGAAGCCTCGTATGCACCCATTTGATTTTTATGATCGCGCGGTGAAGCGTTCCACGTTGTTGGTACAACCGCTTGATAGTTTTTTGTTTTTCCATCTTCAATTTCAATCCAATGGCCTAAAGACCCGCGCGGCGCTTCCATCCAGCCTACTCCTTTCGCTTTCTTCGGCCACGTTTCTGGTTCCCATTTTGTCCGGTCAAAGGTGACTTGGTCGCCATTTTTAATATTTTTTAATAACGCATCCATGTCATCGCGCATCCATTTTGCAACAAGAACTGATTCCAATCCACGCGCAACTGTTCTTCCTAACGCTGATTGCATCGCCTCAAGCGGCCAATTCAATTTCTTCAATGTGTCGTCTATTAAACTGACAAATTCGTCTCGTTTTAACGCATAGCCGACAAGCATACGCGCGAGCGGTCCCGTCTCCATCGGATGCTCTTTCCAACGTGGAGATTTAATCCAGCTGTACTTTTCATCTGTATTTAACGTTTTGAACGGAGGTTTTGGACCTGTGTAACGGAGCGATGTTTCCCCTTCCCACGGATGTTTGCCAATTCCGCCTTCTTTTCCGTCATAGGTGTACCATGAATGATCAATAAACTCTTTCACTTGCTCTGGATCTTTCAAATCAACATCTAGCACTTCATGGAAGTTTCCGTTCAAAATCACGCCGCGCGGGAAGCGGTAAAGTTTAACCTCGCGAATGTCTCCTGTTGAAAAGTCACCGTAACATAAGTAGCTATTTAAGCCACCGCCGTATGTCCAATCTTTATAATAAGAGCCGATGGCAAGCAAATCCGGGATATACACTTTATTAACAAATTCAATGGCTCCATCAATAATTTGTGAAACATGCATCAATCGTTCCGCATGAACCGCATTGTCGCTGTTAATATCGATCGGCGTCGCCATTCCACCGACAACATAGTGAGGATGAGGGTTTTTTCCGCCAAAAATCGTATGAATTTTAACAATTTCTTTTTGCCAATCAAGTGCTTCCAAATAGTGTGCAACCGCTAACAAGTTGACTTCTGGCGGCAATTTATAAGCTTTATGTCCCCAATATCCGTTTGCAAAAATGCCAAGTTGGCCGCTTTCCGCGACTTTTTGGATTTTTGTTTGAATTTCTTTGAAATATCCCGGTGATGATTTTGGCCAGTCCGAAATGGATTGCGCAATGCGACTCGTTTCATTTGGATCTGCTTTTAATGCACTTAATACATCCACCCAGTCAAATGCGTGCAGGTGATAAAAATGAACAACATGGTCGTGTAAAAAAATAGCTGCATTCATAATGTCACGAATAAGATGAGCGTTTCTTGGAATTTTAATATCAAGCGCATCCTCAACGGCGCGAATTGATGCTAACGCATGTACCGTTGTACAGACACCGCAAATCCGTTGCACATATGCCCATACATCACGAGGATCGCGATCGCGAACAATCAGTTCAATTCCTCGCACCGCTGTACCAGAGCTGAATGCATCTTGAATGATCCCTTTTTCATCAACGTCCGCCTCAATGCGTAAATGACCTTCAATTCGCGTTACTGGATCTACAACAATTCGTTCTGTCATTTCCGTTCACCTCATTCATGATTCTCTTGATCTTTTTTCTTTACCGCTGTGATCGTTGCATGTGCGGCAACTCCTGCCGCCGTTACACCAGCTGCAATCGCACCAACCGTTTCTGGATTAATCGTCGTTTGTGATGCGGGGATTTTTGCACGACGAACGTAAAATGGCCCGTTATCCCAGAATCCCTTTTCTGAACAGCCGATGCATGGATTGCCAGATTGAATCGGATAACTCACCCCACCATTCCAACGCATTTCTGCACAAGAGTTATATGTAGTTGGACCTTTACAGCCGAGTTTATACAAACAATATCCTTGTTTTGCACCTTCATCATCAAATGACTCCGCAAACAATCCTGCGTCAAAATACGCCCGACGGTTGCATTTATCGTGAACACGATGACGATAAAACGCTTTCGGTCTTCTTAGATGGTCCAATTCCGGTAATGTACCGAACGTAATAATATGGGCAATAACCCCTGTCATCACTTCAGCAATCGGCGGGCATCCAGGAACTACTACAATCGGCTTGTCCTTTACAAAGTGCGTAACTGGTTTGGCATTCGTCGGATTTGGATGAGCGGCCGCAATACCTCCCCATGACGAACAGCTTCCGTAAGCGATAATCGCTTTCGCCCCTTTTGCTGCTTCAATGAAAGTTTCTTTTGCCGACATACCGCCAACGGTCAAAAACGCATCATCCATTGGCAAGCTGCCTTCCACCGCCAATATGTACTCTCCATAATAGTCTTTCATCACATGTTTTCTCGCTTCTTCAACTTGATGTCCGGAAGCAGCAGATAAAACTTCTGTATATTCGAGCGAGATCATATCGAAAAGCACACTTTCCACTTTTGGATGTGTAGAACGAATAAATGATTCCGAACATCCTGTACAGTCTTGAAACTGTAACCAGATGACTGGAACACGCGCGCTTTTTTCCATCGCTGCAACAACTTTATCTGTTTCGGAGAAATCTAGCCCCATTGTAGCTGCTAATGCCGTACACATCTTTAAAAAATCGCGTCTTGTAAAGCCACGATCTAAAACGGCTTCTAAAATTGTTTTTCTTTCCACGTAATTCCTCCCCTTTCTATGGTAACGTTTTCATCTCACTATAACATACTCTTTACATTTTTGTGACATATAAAAACAAAAATTCACAAAATATTCTTAATTATATTAACATTGTATTTATATTAAAAATACAAAAAAGCGCCTTGCGTAAAGCAGGCACTTTTGTTTACATGCTATTTTCTCTTTTTTTATAAACAAATTTAGAGATCGATATACTAATTTCATATAACAGTAAAAGCGGAATCGTCACAAGAAAATCGGAAATAAAATCAGGTGGCGTGATTGATACAGCAACAACAATGAGAACGAAATAAGCGTACTTGCGAACTTTTTGTAGTGCATATGGATTAATGAGTCCAATGCTTGTTAAAAACATGACAATGACTGGAAGCTCAAATAAAACGGCAAACGGTACTGTCATGTGCAGAACGAAACGAAAATATTTTTCGGTTGTAAACATCGTTGCAAACATGTCATTTCCTAATCCGACAAGAAAACGAAACACAATTGGTAAAACAACAAAATATCCGAAACATAGCCCTAATACAAATAAGATAAACGTAGCTGGAATATAAGAGAGCGTAATTTTCCGTTCTTTTGGCGTCAATGCTGGTTTTACAAATAGCCATGTTTGCCAAACAAATACTGGAATGGTTAATGTAATCGCAACAACGCCAGCCAACATAAAGTAGATCCATAAAATATCCGTTGGTCCTAAAATGGTTAATTTAACCTCTAAATCTTGAATCATCCAACGATAAATATCTTGCACAAAAACAAACCCTAACACAAAAAAAACAATAAATGCCACAGCTACAATAATGAGTCGTTTTCTTAATTCATTTAAATGCTCAATTAAAGGCATTTCCTGATTGTACAATTGCTTTTTTTTCACGAACGTAAGCACCAACCTTTATTTAAATTCCCGATGTTAAAAACGGCAACGAAAGATGTTGCCGTTTCCTCATACAATTATGATTTGTGCGCCTCTTTTTTATGATCTAATTCTTCTAACACTTCATCGCTCAGTCCTTTGGTTGATTTTTTAAATTCGCGTAACGTCTCTCCAAAAGCTCGTCCAATTTCCGGGAGTTTTTTCGGTCCAAAAATAACCAGCGCAATTAAGAGAATTAAAATTAAACCAGGTACACCGATATTGGAAAGCATGGTGTCATCTCCTTTTATTTTTATACGAAAATGCTTCTTTTCTTTTTTATTTTATTGCTAATATATTTGTTTTTCAATTGAAAATTTTATGATAAAAAGTTAGCAATGAACTGCATACAACTTATGTACTTTTTGTTCTCACCTCATTCTATCAAAATGGAAAATAACAAATTTATCGGACATAAAAAGCAATAAAAAAGAGCTCATCGTCGAGCTCTTTGTTCTAGATCTTGGATAAATTGATACGTTTTTGGAGCGGTCGATTGCAAATGCTTGCGCGTGTTCTCGTTGTAATAGTAATAAGCAAACGACTCGGCAAAATATTCTTCCGGATACGTAAGGAAATAATAGTGATGCGGAAACAGTTTCGCCGCTTCTTCCTGCCAAATTGAACGGAAAGCCGCAGTCTCGTGAATATGATCGAACACGATATAATCGATGGAATGAGCGAATTCGTGCAACTCTAAATTAATCGAGCCGTGCCCTTTTCCCCTCTCACTGTGGCCGATTTTAACAAGCACTAAATGCGAGCCGCCAAGCCCTGGGACATCATCCCACGTTGCCGAAGAGGATAAATACCCGCGCGGCGTTTTCCCGCGTAAGTGTTTCGCCGATGGTTCATCGGTAATCTTCCCATCCAACAGCTGAATATAAATATGATGATCCGCCGCTTTTTGCAATATGGATGGGTCGATACGAGCAAGCGTATCAATTATTTTTTTCGCTTCTTTATGGGAAAAGTTCGTCTCCGGAACAATGATCATTTTTCTTAATATATCGTACGGCATTGTATGTTGTATGTCCATATTGCTATCATCAAGCAAAACGCCGTGTGCGGCCGGATACGGGGAAAACGAAAGAAGCGGAACGATCGCCAACACCGCCATGCTCCAAAAAAGAACCCGTTTCATGAACCTTTCCCCCGCTTCTTTACTATCAATTTCAGAATCTTTTTTTCTATTAAATTATAGCACACACGAAAACGGGAACAAACGCGTAAAATAAAGGAAACGGGATCACCGGGAAACGTTCATGGAAACGGATTGGAAAAACCGCTCACGTCCGCCATTGCGGCGGCGTATTTTTATCCCAATAAATTTTTCCTAGCTCGTAATGGGTTTGGAAATTGTCGTGGCACGTATGGTAATGAAATTGAAACCAATAGCCATCTTGCGGCGGGTGTTCGCGCCTGACGTGAAAACGGATAATATCCTCTCCTGTGTCGACGCGGTAAATATGAAAAATGCGCTCTCCCATCCCGCCTGATGGGTTTTCCGTCATCGCCAAATATTGCAGCTGCTCTTCCGGATATTGCTCGGCAAGTGAAGCGATTACTTCCTCGATGCGCGGTAAAATTACATCGCGAAACTCGTCTTCAATCACGGGGGCGATTTTGCGTCCGAACTTTTCGTACGATTGCCGAGCGGCTTTCTCCATCGTCTGTTCGATGAATTGCTCACGGGTAACAGGCAGAGCTTGCGTTGCCGATTCCACCGCAACAGTTACGGTTTGCGAGACGCGACCGCCATGCTGCCAATCGGAAGACGGGGCATCATCAGCGGTCGGCTCGTCCGCTGCCATTAAGGAAGACGGCGGGGTAACGAGCCCAAACGTACAGGCGGTGATGGCAACAACGAGCGTTTTACGCAACCATTTTGGCAGCCTCACGCCTCTTCACCTGGTTACTAAAATCTATAAAAACCGACTCATCGCGATGGAACCAGGAAACATCGCTTGCCGCTCGGATTCTCACCGAGTTCCATCAGGAAGGGAATTTCCCTTGTCATTCACCTGCTGTGAAAGACATCCCGTGGCTCGCTGTCAGCGACGGCGCCTGTCGTGCACCATTCCTTCCATCGGTCCGTACACGACAACGATTTTAGTAACCAGGTCTACACCTCCTTCAGTTGAATTTGATCCTGGTTCAGCCAACAGAATTTGTGCAAGATGTTCCATAATGACCATTCATGTTCCTCTTTGAAGTTCTCTATCTTTTTTAACATCATCCCTAAATATTGTCGTTGTTTTGTTCCGCTTTTCGATTGCTTGTAGGATTCTTCCATCGACCCTAACACCGCAATCAAATGGCGCTTCACTTTCGTTTTGATGATATCAATGAGTTCTTTTGGCAATCGTTCCTGATACCCTAATCCCCGTCTGCCAATCACCAAAGCGGCGCTTTCATGGACGGATAACCCATACTTTTTCATATACTTGAAACGTCCGATGACGCTGGTATATGCCGGATTCACTTTTTTGACACGAAACCCAAGCCTTAAGCCTCGACGAAGGATGGTGTCAGTCAGTTTTTTCTTTTTGAAATGGTGGGTCAAGCGATTGAATCGTTTGTCCGTATCGTGCTGCTGTCTTAGTTGGATGTTTTCGATGACCACTGCCCCAACATTCTCTTGAAGCAGCCAGTCATATACATCGCGCACCGTTTCACCAACGATGTTGTTTCGTTTATTCGCTTTCACATATTCGAGTTCATGACAGTAAAACACTTTCGATTGGATGAAGTTTCCTTGTTTCGAAACGATGCTTACGGCGATGCGGTCCATATTGATATCAATCCCAGCGATTCGTTCCGCTTGAATCGGTTCATCATCGGTAAGTTCTCTGCCATATACCTCTTCTTCATAGATGAGATGAATGTAATATTCCCCGTTTTTGCGTTTGATTTCGACGGTATATGGTTGATATTCGATGATCGGCTTGCCTTTTGCATTCACTCCGACTGGTTCTCCCAGGACGAGATCGATGATTTCCTCTTCATATTTTTCAGGAACAGACACAGGGAATCGTAAACGGGGAGCGTGTTTTCCTTCTTGTTGTCCAAGTGGATTCGCAATTTCTACATAACATTCATCAGTGTGATCGTCATAGATAAGGCGAATATTTAAGTTCCCTTTTTTGCTTTTATCGCCTCTGGCATACAACTGATTCGAGCGCAAGTCTTTCCATTCTTCGTTCGTGATTTTTCCTTTTAGACGCTTATAAAAGTTCTCTTTTCCACCAAAAATCACACTCGGAATCGTCCCTTGGTCGAGATGGTGCTTTAGCTCGGCTTCTTTCGCTTTGAGCTTTTCTAACCGTTGGTGCAATCCACCTAGACATGTAGGAAGATCGACTTTTTTCGGTGTTTTTCTTCCATGTTGGTACTCATCGATTTTCTTTTCGGTTTTTTCGATTTTCGCTTGCACATCCTCTAAGCGCATAGGAAGTAACTCACGTTGAGAAGAAATGAGCGATTGAGCAAGCAAGACCGCGTCTTCGGCAAACCGTTTGTTGAGCCGAAATTGGTGCGGAAGGTGTTTGATGATGTCTTTTGCGTTCCTTCCCTCCAGCAAACGGTGGAATGCATATCGCTTCGCTGAACAAAAGACGCGCATCAACTCATCTAATGAGTGAAGTTGTGATGCATCATGAGAAACGATTTTCATCCCCCGAACCGTTTTCATCCCCTTGCCTTCCCCCTTGTTTGGATCCTTAAGAACATATATTCGCTAACTTTTCTTCATTTCCTTTTTTACATACGGAAGGGGGAGATGATTTTTTATCATCGGACAGGAGACGATGGAAAAGATGGAGAACATCCACCTCTTTACGTTCAATAACAGGAGATATTTACATGATTTCATATTTGCTTATCAAACTGCTTATACCTCCCTTCAACGAAAAATCCCGCTCTGCTTCAGCTTTTCTACCGCCCGCAGCAGCTTGTCTTCTTCTTGCACAAGAGCGATGCGCACATAGCCTTCCCCGCTTGGTCCAAACGCATGGCCAGGCGTGACGACCACACCAGCGCGATCGATTAACGCATAGGCAAAATCAAGTGATGTCCACCCCTTTGGAATTTCCGCCCAAACAAACATCCCTGCCTTCGGGCGCTCGACATGCCAACCGATCGAAGCAAGCCCATCAACGAAGCAGTCGCGACGGGATTGATAAATAGCCCGGTTTTGTTCGCAAAATGACGCACCTTCCATTAACGCCGCAATTGCTGCTTGCTGAATCGGCAAAAAAATGCCATAATCCAAATTCGATTTAAAATTGCCAAACACGCGGATGATTTCTTCATTTCCGCAAATATAGCCGATGCGGCAGCCAGCCATATTGAAGCTTTTCGATAACGAATTAATTTCAATGCCGACTTCTTTTGCTCCAGGCACTGATAAAAAGCTCATCGGCTTTTGACCGTCGTAATACAGCTCACTATAGGCAAAATCAGAAACAACGATAATGTTATATCGTTTAGCAAACTCTACCACTTCGCGAAAAAACGCTTCCGTCGCCAGTGCCGGAACGGGATTGCCTGGAAAATTGATAAACATCATCACCGCTTTTTCCGCGACCTCGTGCGGAATTTCCCGCAAATTTGGCAAGAAATCGTTCTCCTTGCGAAGCGGCATGAAATACGGAACCGCTTCCGCCATCGCAATTCCTGCCGCATACGCCGGATAGCCGGGATCGGGAACGAGGATGATATCTCCCGGGTCGGCAAACGCCATCGGCAGATGAACAAGTCCGTCTTGTGAACCGATGACATACATGATTTCCGTTTCCGGATGAAGCGTGACACCATGTGAAGTTTGATAATAATACGCCACCGCTTCATGAAATTCATTTGTGCCTTTTAAAGTATAGCCGTATGCCTGCGGATCGTTTGCATAACGGCTAAGCGCTTCCATGACAAACGGCGGCGGCGGCAAATCAGGGCTGCCGATGCTTAAGTCAATCAAATCGTCATGTTCGCTACGTTTTTGCTGTTTATACGCCGATAATTCGGCAAAAATAGACGCAGAAAAAGCATTCATTCGCATAGCCAGTTTCATGTTCCAACCTCTCCCCAACTTGCTTCGCAGAAAACCGCTTTCTTTTTCCGCTTTAAATGATATATACTATGAATATAATAAATAGTGTATCATATTGAATATATAAATAGTGTATCATACTTTACAATACAAAACATATAGAGAAAGGCGGGAAACAACATGAGCACGATCTTTTTCGCTGCAAGCATTATTACGCTTTTGTATTTTATCTATAGCTGTATTGCCAACGCATAAGAAAAACTCGCAGGATGGCTGCGAGTTTTTCTATTAATCGATTTTCGTTTTCTTGCGCGCGGAATCGAGCTCATACGCTCCTGTTTCCGTTTGCGTTGTTCCTTGTCCTTTGACGTTTGGCGCACTGCTTCCAGTTTTCGACGGATCTTTTTTCCGCTTTGCCACCTTGCATCACCTCCGCCTTTAACGTTCCCTTGCCTTTTTCTTTCTATTCCTTTCACTTCACCGTTTGTACCTAACTAATAAAAGCCAGGTCCTCTCTTATGTCCCAACTTTATGGTTCTGTCGTTACGTCATATAAAAAAGGATGCCTAAAATAAGCATCCTATTCGCAATACTTTTCAAATGCATTCATAATGTTTTCCATTACAGCTTCCATTGATTGAATTTCAATTTCTTCGCGCGGGATAAAGTGGACGACTTCTTTTCCTTTTAACAGCGCCATTGATGGAGACGAAGGGGCGTAGCCAACAAAATATTCGCGCATTTTCGCCGTCGCTTCTTTATCCTGGCCGGCAAAAACCGTCACTAAATGATCCGGTTTTTTCTCGCTGCGCAATACCGCCTGCGTTGCCGCTGGGCGTGCTAATCCTCCTGCACATCCGCAAACGGAGTTCACAACGACAAAGGTTGTGCCTTCAACATTTTCCATAAATTGTTCCACTTCTTCACTTGTGCGCAGTTCGCGGAATCCGGCGTTCACTAATTCGTCGCGCATCGGCTGCACAAGCTGGCGCATATATTCTTCATATGTCATGGACATAACACAATCCCTCCAAACCATTTTCGCTGTCATCAGAATACTATTTTATTCCTAAAAAATCAATCAAAATAACTAACACGGTCGTACTTACGTTATGAATGATGCAAACATTACACATAAAACGTAAAAAGAAAAGGTGCAATCGTATGTAGCGCGCCTTTTCCAATTTTTATCACGCTTGACTATTGGCCCTTTCTTCTGCTCTCCGTCATCTGCTTCCAAACCGATCCTTTCGCTTCTTCGCCGCCTTCAATGCGCTCGATCGCCATTTTCACTTGCATGCTTACTTCAAATTCCGGATCGTTTTCCGCCGCTTTTAACGCCGGCAATGCCGATTCATCGCCGACCTCATATAAAAACATGGCAGCGCGCCAGCGAACGAGCTTGCTTGGATCTTTCAACGCTTCGATCATAACCGGAATCGCTTCCGGATCGCCGATGTCGGACAAACAATCGCCCGCAGTGCGGCGGACGGACACCGCCTTATCTTTCAGCGCTTCATACAAATACGGCAACACTTTTTTGCCGCCGATCATCCCTAAATACGCCGTCGCCAGGCGGCGGATCGCCACCTTTTCGTCTTTCAGCGCTTTCGCCAGCACCGGAATATCGTCTTCTGTCGGCTCTGCCATTTGTTCTAGCGCCGCATACCGTTTCGTCCAATCCGGATCATCGAGCATTTCTTTCGTTACTTTCACGCTTTGGCGCTTTTGTACTGTTTTTTCTTGCTCACCGCGGCGGAACATTTGCACAATCCGCTCTAACCGCTCCGGCGGATAGGCAGCGGAAAGCTCTTCGACAATTTCGTTGCCGATTTCTTCAAACGTGCCGTAGCGGACTCCTCTTTCAATCCATTTTCTCTCGAGCACGATATTCCCCGCATATTTTTGCGCTTCAATCACCGCATCGATAAACGGTTTTGGCAGTCCGACTCGGTGTTCTTTCTCACCATCGGTCAATTTTACCTGCATTGGCAACCCGTAAAGCATTTGCACATATACTTTTACTTCGCCAAAATGTTCGTTTGGTTTTTTGGCCGTCTCTTGCTCGCTTTCCACATCTTCCCCGAACACTTCACGAACTTTTGTCAAAATGCCTTTCCAATCATATTTCGGATTGCGCTCAATCGCCAAAAAGTCAGCGACATGATAAATCCCCTTGACGCCTTCGATTTTCATCAGCTCTTGGATCAGAGGCGGTGCCGTATCGACATTGTCCGGCTTATAGTTATGGCTCGTGCCAAAAGGCAGCTCCTCATCTAAGAGCACTTTCATCGTATTCGGACTTGGCGTCGGTTCAATCGATTTAATTTTCAATTCCGTTTCCTCCTTTGCTTATAACGACTCGACGAGCTCCGAAAGCTCGGCCCACCGCTCTAACAGCGCATCGAGCTCGTTAGAAAGCGTTTCGTATTGCTCGGCAAGTTGCTGAACTTTTTCATAGTCGCTCGCACACGCTTCCATCTCTTCGGCCACCCGCTGCAATTCTGCTTCTAGTTTGGCTATATTGGTTTCAATTTCTTCCCACTCTTTTTGTTCTTTGTACGTCAGCCGGCGCTTCGTCTGTTTTCTTGGCGGCTTCGTTTCTTTTGCGGCTTGCTTTTCTTGTTTTGGCGGCAATTGCCGCTGTTCCTCCAAGTATTCGGAATACTCGCCGATATACGTACGGATGTTGCCGTTCCCATCTAAAATCAAAAGCTGTTCGGCGACTTTATCTAAAAAGTAGCGGTCGTGGGAAACGGTCATCACAACACCTGGAAACGACTGCAAGTAATCTTCAAGAACCGTTAACGTTTGCGTATCCAAATCGTTCGTCGGCTCATCGAGCAATAACACGTTTGGCCCGCTCATCAACAAGCGCAACAAATATAAGCGGCGCTTTTCCCCGCCGGACAGCTTGCGAATCGGCGTTCCATGCATATGCATAGGAAACAAAAACTGCTCGAGCAACTGCGCGGCGGAGATCGTCTCTCCATCGATGGTGCGTATTGCCTCGCCCGCTTCGCGAATATATTCGATGACCCGTTTTTGTTCATCCATTTCCACCTGTTCTTGTGTATAATAAGCGATTTTCACGGTCGGACCAATTTCCACTTCCCCTTCCTCCGGCCGCAGCCGCCCGGCGATGATGTTGAGTAAAGTTGATTTGCCGCTGCCATTCGGCCCGACAATACCAATGCGGTCACCCGGTTTGACAAGCAGGTCAAAGGAATGAAAAAGCTGTTTGCCGCCAAACGAATGGCTGATTCGCTTCAGCTCGATCACCTTTTTGCCAAGCCGGCTGCCGCCCAGCTTCATCTCAAGCTGTCCGCTTTTTTCCATCTCCAGCGATGCTTCGAGCTGGGCAAACCGTTGCAAGCGCGCCTTTTGCTTCGTCGTCCGCGCTTTGGCGCCACGTTTAACCCATTCAAGTTCACGAAGATACAGCTGACGCCGCTTTTGCGAAGCGGCGCGCTCTTGTTCTTCGCGGAGCGCTTTCGCTTCTAAAAACGCCGCATAATTTCCGACATACGTATATAGCTTGCCGCCGTCTAGCTCAAAGATGCGATTCGTGACACGGTCCAAAAAGTAGCGATCGTGCGTGACAAACAATACCGCCCCACGATAGCGCACCAAATATTCCTCAAGCCAGCGAATCGCCTCATCATCAAGGTGGTTCGTCGGCTCATCGAGCACAAGCAGATCGGGTGCTTCAATTAAAGCCTGCGCTAACGCGACGCGCCGCTTTTGTCCGCCGGAAAGCGCGCCGATTCGCTTCGTCATGTCAGGAATGCCGAGCTTTGTTAAAATCGCTTTGGCGTTGGCATTGGCATCCCATGCATTTTGCGCATCCATTTGCTGTGAAAGGGCATACAAGCGCGCCTGCCGCCTTTCATCAAGCGGATGCTCAGCGAGCTCAGCGAGCGCCAGCTCATAATCGCGCAACAGGCGAATCAGGGGCGTATCGCGCTGAAATACTTGCTCAAGCACGGTCAAATCAGGGCGAAGTTCCGGCTGCTGCGGCAAATATCCGATCGTAAAATCTTTTGGACAGGCAATATTTCCTTCATCCGGCGCGTCCACACCGGCAATAATGCGCAACAATGTCGATTTCCCGGTGCCATTGACGCCAATGATGCCGATGCGCTCCCCTTCTTTCACTGTAAAAGACAATTGCTGAAACAACACTTTTTCCCCGTAGCTTTTCGAAATTCCTTCTACTGTCAACATTTTCATGGCAACCATCCCACTCTCGCTTCTGTTTCTTCGGGCGCGGAATGCGACGGAGCGTGACATACCGCTTGTGCACCGCTGAGAAAAGTTTCTATTTTCAAACGTACCGGAAAAACTTCGCCATCGCTTACCGCTTCCGCTTTCTTCCGCTTTGGACAAAAAACCGTCTTCCGCAGGGGGAAGACAGTTTTTCTCCTCTTTTATAACAGTTTTTCAATTTCGCTTTTTAACTCGCTCGGCCGCGTCTGCGAAGCGAAACGGGCGACCACATTTCCGTTTCGATCCACCAAAAACTTCGTAAAGTTCCATTTAATCGCCTTCGTTCCAAGTACACCTGGGGCTTTTTCCTTTAAATACTGGAAAAGCGGATGGGCGTTTTCGCCATTGACATCGACTTTGGCAAACATCGGAAAGGTAACCCCGTAATTGACTTGGCAAAACTGTTCAATCTCTTCTTCCGTGCCCGGCTCTTGATGGCCAAATTGATTACACGGAAAGCCGAGAACGACAAAATCGCGGTCACGGTATTGCTCATACAGCTCCTGCAGCTCTTTATATTGTGGAGTAAAGCCACACTTGCTCGCCGTATTGACAATCAGCAACACTTTCCCTTTGTAATCCGCTAATGACTGTTCTTCGCCGCGAATCGTTTTCGCGGTAAAATCGTACACACTCACTCCATTTCACCTCACTTCCCATCATAATGGATTTTCCGCCCTTTTTCCACTTTCACGCCCTTCATTTATCAGAAAACTCGCTCAATTGTTCGAGCGAAGCGATCATGTACGGGATCATTTCCTGCAGGTCGGCGACATTATCTTCATAGATCAAACGGCCGAACTCAATCGTTGCTTCATTGCGGTAACTAAGTGTTTCATGAGGGAACTCATGGCTTAACGTTTGCCGGATGATGCGCTCCTCTCCCCAAACTCGGCGCAATACCCTTTCTATATGTGAACATGCCGCTGTTTGCCGAATTGGTAACGAAAATGTAATGGAAAGCGTACAGCCCGGTCGAATCGCCTGTCGAAGCAGCTCTTTTGCAATTTGTTCTAAATCCATTTCCAAACGGATCGTGCAAGATACGTACGGTGTATGAGCCGAAGCCAAACGGAAAGTAATAGTATACGTTCGTGAAAAATGAGCTAAATCAACGAGGTCGTGCCGGTCAATGACTACAATCTCTCCCTCTAAATCCAAATCGTATACTGCACCTTCCAGCACCGTTTTCAAATTGTCAAACGCCGTTGGATCAAACATCCCATCGCTCCTTTAAAATAGTCCTACTGCATTTGGGCGGATTTTGCGGGTTTTCTCCGGAATCGATTCCGTTACCGTCATATAAAGGTGCGAAATGATTCTCTGCATTTTCGATCACATGGAGAACTTTTTCCGTTAAATCGATGCCGCCTTCTCCGTCTTTTGCCCACACTTCCGTTAACGATACAGGATATCCATTCATATCGCAAAAATCCGTAAGCGATTTTAATATACATTTTACCATTGATACAAATTGAAAAAAAATTCGTTGAATAAAATTTGTAATGTTTTTATAATTAAGTTATTTAAAACATTGAAAGAATGGAGGGTGAGACTGTTGCCAATTAACATTCCAAAAGATTTGCCAGCCAAAGAAATACTCGAACAAGAAAACATTTTCGTCATGGATGAGGAGCGGGCGTATTCGCAGGACATTCGTCCGTTGAACATAGTGATTTTAAATTTAATGCCGGAAAAAGAAAAAGCAGAGACACAGCTATTGCGCCTTCTTGGCAATTCGCCCTTGCAAGTGAACGTCACTTTTTTGCGCCCAGCTACCCATGAGCCGAAAACGACAAGCAAACATCACTTAGAGCAGTTTTATACGATCTTTCCGCATATCCGTCATCGCAAATTTGACGGAATGATCATTACCGGCGCTCCAGTCGAACAAATGCCGTTTGAAGAAGTCACATACTGGAAAGAGTTAATAGAAATTATGGAATGGACAAAAACGAACGTTACCTCCACCTTACATATTTGCTGGGGAGCGCAAGCCGGCCTTTATTATCATTACGGCATTCCAAAATACCCGCTACCGCAAAAATGCTTCGGTGTGTTCGAACATTCACTTGAAGTGAAAAATGTCAAACTATTGCGTGGGTTTGACGATATCTTCCGCATGCCGCATTCGCGCCATACCGATGTCAAACGCGAAGATATTGAAAAAGTACCGGAACTGACGATTTTATCCGTTGCCGAAAAAGCCGGCGTATGTTTAGTCGCGTCCAATGACGGAAAGCAAATCTTTTTAACCGGCCATCCGGAATACGACGCCACGACATTAAAAGAAGAATATGAACGCGATTTGGCCAAAGGCTTGCCGATTCACATTCCGGAATCGTACTTCCCGAACGACGATCCGACGAAACAGCCGCTAAACACTTGGCGCTCTCATGCGAATTTATTGTTTGTCAACTGGCTGAACTATTACGTTTATCAAGAAACGCCGTACGTTTGGGAGTGAATCGATTTTGCCCATCAACATACGTGTCGTCGACCTCCAATCGTGCAAAAACCCCCGAGGATCGACGACACTTTCGTTTTTCATTTCCTTCCTTACAATCATCAATGTTTCGGCCTATTGACGCAATTTTCAAAACAGATTATACTAATGCAAGCTAAACATACATAATCCGCATCGTGCTTTCTATCTTCATATCCATATTCGCTGCGCAAACCATGTTTGGAATGACTGTTGCTGAAATAAGTTTCAAAAAATACTACAATCCCCCCGAAAACAATCAACAATGCAATGATGATCAGAACAATCATTAACGTTTTTCTTCCACCATCTCTTTTATCTTATATGGTAGAAATTTGCTATAGAGAAAGAGGATAATTGTATGTTGACAAAATGGCAAAAAACGATTATCCTAATTCGCGATTGTTCGCGGAAACTTCCTACCCCTCGACAAAACTAGTCAAAGGATTCGAATGCTCCCTCAGCGAATACACATCACAGAACAAGAAACAACTAGAGAAAGGGATGAGCAAGCGTGAGAGCGGAACGGAGAAAGCAATGGAAAATACACTGGCGCAAATACAAACATTTGTATAAAGGGGCACGCACGGAACGTCGCAATAAATGGCGACAAAAATGGGAAGAAAAATATACCGCAAGCTAAAAAACCTTGGCGAAACGCCAGGGTTTTTTGCTTTTCCATCAAGGTAATTTTCTTATTTTTTGTGTTTCCTACGATTGTCCAGTTTCCTTTAGTCATTTTTTTCATACAATACGGTAGCTTGATGAGGAGGTAAAGAGAATGAGCTACGGTGGAAGCAGAAACGCCTTTGCGTTGATTGTTGTATTGTTTATTTTATTGATTATCGTCGGCACTGCATTTGTCGGCTACGGTTACTAACAACATAGCGAGACAAAAGAATGGAGAGGGAGCTGTTTGGCAAATAAGCAGCTCTCTCTATTTGTTTTCATCATATGCACAAAGATAGCGATTGCGCAAATTTTCATTTCTTCTGCAGCATAAAAATCCACATAAACGTCAGCGCTTGCTTCAGCTCGGTTGGCAGCGAGCCAATGAGGCTTTCGGACACTCCCCGTTTGTACACCCCTTGTCCGTCGATGATCTCCCATCCATTCTCTTTAGCTAACTGCTCGAATTCCCACGGCATCATCGTATTGCAGATGACTGGTTTTCCGTATAAACGTGGATAGCTGTTGACGCGCGGCGCGGCGGTCGGCCCGAGAATGCCAGCGCAAAAATAGCCACCTCGCTTTAACACCCGTTTTGCTTCTTCGAGCGCCTCAAGCGGCCGCTCCGTCCATTCGAGGGAATTAATGGCCATCGCTCCGGCAAACATTTCATCGGCAAACGGCAGCTTCGTTAAATCGCCCTGCACAAAGCGAAGCTGTTCGTTTTCC